>NZ_CP029758.2:915823-1221097 GCF_004006395.2 Clostridium sp. AWRP
TTAGCACATCCACCTGTAGTATTAGCTTTTTCAAGCACCATTACTTTTGCACCATTTTCAGCAGCGGTAACTGCTGCAGCAAGCCCTGATGCTCCTCCTCCAACAACAACAACATCTGTTTCAAATTCTCTCATTACTTTTTCCTCCTTTAATAATATTATTGATATATGAAATTTGTATTATTAGCTTCTTCTGCGTCTTCTTCTGCCAGCCATTAATCCTCCACCATTTTGTGGTTCAGCCTTAAAACTTCCAACTGGTACTGGTTCTTGTGGAAGCTTAGGTACAACTGTGCCTGCCTTTTGAATTGCTGCTTTTTCACATATTACTGTACATTTTCCACATTTATCGCAAATATCTGAATTTATTACATGAATCAAATTCTTATCTCCAGCAATTGCTTTTTGAGGGCATTTTTCTACACACTTATTACAGCCGCTGCATTTTTCTGGTGCAACATAATAACTGAAAAATTTCTTACATACTAAAGCATCACATCTTTTTCTTTTTATATGCTTCTCAAATTCTTCTTTGCTTTCTTCAATTATTTTCTTAGTAATTTTTCCAACTTCCTTACCATAGTCACAGCATGATCCTAGGATTAAATCGTCTGATATTTCAGTTATGATTTCAATGTCTTCATCACGACCCTTACCTTGAGAAATTGCTTCTGTTATTACATTAAGTTGTAATATTCCTTCTCGACAGATTACACATTCTCCACAGCTTGTACGTCTTGTACTATCAGTAAATACTCTCATTTTATCAACAGAACATGGATTTTTTGACTGTTTTTTATATTCTTCAATTATAAAATTTTTTATTTCTTCTAAAGATGCCTGTTTCCACAACTTTCTTTGCATTAATGCCATACTTTTCCACTCCTTTCTATTTAACTTTATACTGAGCCCATAATTTTGGCTTCCTAATTTGTGTACGTAAATCGCATTGTAAACATCTATTTGATTCCTTACAAGCTGAAGTTTCACTTAAACAATGATTTACTTCCTTGAAATTTTTAATACGACTTTGGACATTTTCACATTCATTTTTTGCTCTTTCTATGGATAAGAAATTTTCGTCTTTACCTATATAAGGATTAGGAACAATATCTTCTGTTAATTTATCTTCAATTACGCCGTCTCCACCTAGTTCAATATCTATAGCAGATGCAACTTTACGTCCAGCTGCTATTGCTCTAATTATGGAATTTGTTCCATATACTGCATCGCCAACTGCATACATATTACTATCACTGATTTTCATTCCATCTTCAGTAACAATTGAATTTCCACGTCCAGTAGCTATATTCCATTCTTCTGGTATTTCTGGTCTTTGACCTGCAGCAAAAATAACTGTATCTGCGGGTATTATATGTTCTGAATCAGGTGCTATTTCAAGCTTCAATCTTTTATTTTCATCGAAACTAAAGGATGCTACTTCCTGGCACTTTACTCCTGCAGTAATATTGCAGCTGCCTTCGATGGAAATAAATGTCCTAGAATTAAGAATTTTAATTCCTTCTTCTGATCCTTGTTGTATTTCATCATCGCTTGCAGTCATAGCTTCTCTATTCTCTAAACAAGCTATTGTAATATCCTTTGCTCCTAACCTTTTTGCTACTCTTGCACAATCAAATGCTACATTTCCACCGCCTAAAACTACTACTTTTTCTCCTACAGTTAATGGTCTTTTAAGAGAAACGCTTTGTAAAAATTCTATATTTTCGTATACATTTTTATAGTTAGCTCCTGGAATTGGTAATCGGACACCTTTTCCTGTTCCTATTGCCAATAAAATCTTATCAAAACCTTTACTTTTTAAATTTTCAAGTGAAGTTACTTTTGTATTAGGCAATATAGTAACGCCTGCACGTTCTATTTCTGCAATTTCATCCTGAACGGCTTTTCTTGGAAGACGATATTCTGGAATAGCAGATGTCATCATTCCTCCAGCTGCTGGTAATTTTTCAAATACTGTAACTTCATGTCCGCACTTTGATAAATAGTATGCTGCTGTTAAACCTGCTGGTCCGCTGCCTACAACTGCAATCTTTTTATTAGTTTTAGGCTTAAAGGTAACTTTATCACGCCATAGACCTTCATCATGCTCTGCTGCAAATCTTTTTAATTCTCTAATTGATAAAGCTTTATTGATTTCTTTTCTTCTACAGGAACTTTCGCAAAATGCCATGCACACATACCCTAATGAATGTGGAAAAGGTGCTTTTTCACGAATAACTGCAATAGCATCCTGATATTTTCCTTCTCTAATGTATCGAATATATTTTGGAACATCAATATTTGCTGGGCATTCTGCTTTACACGGGATAAGATTTAGTTCACGATTTAAATTTTTCTTGAATACTCCTTCTTTGTCCTGAAGTGCACCTGTAGGACATACTTCTACGCAAGCTCCACAGAAGCGGCAGTTTTCTTCTTTTAAAGAATTATGGTTGCGAATATCAACCATGATTCTATCATCTTCCATTATTTCATAGTTAAGAACGTTTACTCCTCGAACCTCTTTACACATTCTTACGCATCGTCCACAGGATATACATCTATTTAGATCTCTTACAATAAGCGGATTAGATGTGTTTACAGGTACACTGTTTAGTGTTCTTCTTAGACGAGAAGTACTTACTCCCAAATATTGAATTAATGATTGTAATTCACATTTTAGATATTTAGGACAAGTAGTACAATCGTCAACATGATTGGCTAACATTAATTCCATTGATAATCTTCTCATTGCATTTAATTTTTCTGTTTTTGTGTGTATTATCATTCCGTCTTCTACCTTAGTAGTACATGCTGTTTTTATTTCGTTACATCCTTCAATTTCAACAACACACAATCTACATGCACCAATGTCAGGTAGATCTGGATGATGACATAAATGAGGAATGTATATGTCTGCTTCCAGTGATGCACTTAGAATACTTTTTTCTGAATCCACTTGTAACGTATAATCATCAATTGTAATTGATACTGTGTTCATAGTTTTCACTCCATTTTCATTATATTTCATCAAGTTGTTAAGTTATTGTTTTAACAATTAAACTATATAGTCTGCCCCAGGGGAAGAGTCAATAGCTTTTTATATATTTTTTAAATGGTTTGATTAAGGAAATAAAGCATTATATAATAAAGATTAGATGAATTTGCTTTCAGGGGAGGTATCTGAATTGAAAGATTTATATACTACGGGTGAAGTATCTAGGCTAATGAGTATACCTATTAAAGCATTACGTCTTTATGATTCAATGGGTATATTAAAACCTTTTCGTATTGATGAAAATACACATTATCGTTACTATGCTTATGATCAGTTTTTTTATATTGATTTGATTCGCTATATGAATAAAGGTTTAAAAGTATCGTTAGAAGAGATTAAATTTATGTTGAATTCTTCTGATGATTATGAAATCCTTCTAGAGTGTTTATCTAAGCATAAAGTATCTGTTGAGAAAAAGATTCAAGAACTGCAATATTCAAATGAAGTTATTACAGAGGCAATTAATAACCTTAAAAATAGAGATAACAGTGCTATGGATTTGAAAATATATGAGCAATATCTTATGTCACGCCATGTTGCAGTTAAAAATGTCAATGTTTCAATTTATGATATCGATTTATATTGTAGAAGAAATGAAGACTTATTTGAAAGTGCTATTTCAGCCGAAGGAAATACAATGTGCTATATATACAAGAAAAAAGATTATAAACCTGAGACCCATGATTTACTAGTATCACAGATTGGATACTTTACAGATAAACGTCTTAAAAATATAGAATATGTCATTTTACCTGAAGGTCGCTATTTATGTTGTAAATTTAGATATTCGGAGAAACTTTCCTGTCAGGTTATATATGAACTTATTAAATTTGCAAGCAATAATGGAATTAATTTATCTGATACGGCTATACAGATTTTTGAACGTTTTGATTTAAGGGCAAAAACCAAATATGAGTATGAAATGGAAATACAAGTGCTGGAACTTGGAATCAATTCAGTATCATTTTAGTATGTCTAAAAAATTATATAAAATATAGTGATATATATTAATTTATAACGCATAGTTACATTTGCTGATTATCAATGTAACTATGCATTTTTTAATAATAGCAAAATTTATATAAGCTAATAGTGATAATTTATCAAAAAAGTATTGACTATTTTGATAAATGGATATATATTATAATAAAGATTTACGATTCGTGAATATTTTACAAAATATGAATAAAAATGCAAAGGAGAGATGAAAAATGACAATAAATGTAGATTTATGGAAAACATTAATTGATTTAAAAAAATGCAAATGGGTTGATTTAACACATGCCTTTGGTTCAGATACGCCAAAGTGGTCTGGCTTTAAGGCTGAAAAAATTGAAACTCTTTTTACAATTGAGAAGGATGGTATATTTGTCAATCAATATACTTTTCCAGGACAGTATGGAACACATATGGATGCCCCAGGACACTTTGCAGAAGGTAAAAGACTTATTGAGGATATAGAACTTAAAGAAATGGTTCTTCCTCTTGTAGTTATTGATTGTTCAGAAAAATTTAAAGAAAATTCTGATTATGAACTTACGCTTGAAGATTTGCTTGCATTTGAAGCTGAGTACGGCATTATTCCAGAAGGTTCTTTTGTGGCAATGAGAACGGATTGGGGTAAAAATTGGCCAGATCAAGAAAAATGTTCAAATGCAGACAGTGAAGGAAATCTTCATTATCCAGGATGGGCATATGAAACATTGGAGTTTTTGTATGAAACACGAAAGATAGCAGCAAGTGGACATGAACCATTTGATACAGATGCTCCAATAAGACAAGTTGAATATGGTTTTAAAGGTGAAAATTATATATTAAATCAAGATAAATATCAAATCGAAGTAATGACAAATTTGGATAAGGTTCCGCCAGTAGGATCAATAATTTTCTGTGTGGTTCCAAAGGCTAAAAATGCTCCAGGATTTCCAGTACGTGCTTTTGCAATAGTTAATGAGTAATAAGGCATTTTCAAATAAATAAATAAAAGGGGTTCCTATTGTAATGATTAGAGAAATAAAAAATGTATCTATAATTGGAATGGGTGCAATGGGATGTGCTTATTCAAGCCAAATTTTTAAAAATATACAAGATATTAACGTAAAGATAATTGCCGAAGGAAAAAGAGCTGAGAGGTATAGGAAAGGTGGCTTTGTAATAAATGGAGAGAAATACTTTTATGATGTTGCAGAACCAGATGAAAAATGTGAGGCTGCAGATTTAATAATAGTTGCGGTAAAGTATAATCAATTAAAAGAAGCAGTTACTCAGATTAAAAATCATGTAGGTGATAATACCATTATAATATCTCTGTTAAATGGAATTACCAGTGAAGAGATACTTGGAGAAGTTTATGGAAAAAATAAAGTGCTTTATTCAATATCAGCAGGAATAGATGCTGTGAGGGAAGGGCATCAAAATGTAAACTTTAAAAATATTGGATATATAGATTTTGGTGAAGAAAGAAATGATACATTAACGGATAAGGTAAAAACCCTTAAAAAATTTTTCAATAAGTCTAAAATTGAAAACAAGATTCCAAAGGATATGCTTAGATCATTGTGGTGGAAATTCATGGTTAATGTAGGCATTAACCAAACCTCAGCTGTTTTAAAGGCAAATTATGGTGTATTTCAAAGAGAACAAGCTGCCATAAATATAATGAGAAATGCTATGGAAGAAGTTATTTTAGTATCTCAAAAGGCAGGAGTTAATCTTACAGAAGAAGATATAGAAGACTGGGTGAAGGTTTTAAATAAACTGTCACCTGAGGGAAAAACTTCAATGTGCCAGGATATGCTGGCTAAGAGAAAAACAGAGATTGAGATTTTTGGTGGGACAGTAGTAGAGCTTGGCAAAAAGTACAATGTTTTAACACCTATAAATAGTACACTTACCAATATTATTAAGGTTACAGAATCCTTGTATTAATGAAATCAAGTGTTAAGTAATTAAGATATTAAATTTAAGGGAGGAATTGCATTGGCTAAGAATGAATTAAAGAAAAACCAATTGAATTATCTTGAGGTAGTAGCACTATCTGTTGCTATTATAGCGCCAACCTTTGCTATGTCTATGAATGTAACTTTAATGGCTAGTATTGCCTCATATTCAACTGGATTGGTGTTTTTTGTAAGCACACTTGTGATAGGATGTGTAGCTATAGCTTTTGTAAAATTTAATCAGTATATTTCAACTGCAGGTTCTGTTTATACTTTTGTTCAAAAATCCTTGGGTAAGAAAGCAGGAACAGCTTCGGGATGGATACTACTTTTGGCATATTTTATGTTCTTTACTGGATGCTGCTGTGCCTTTTCTGGACTTTTTACAGAATTTATAAATCAAGTTAGCGGAGTTAACCTCCCATGGATACCAGTTGCAATAATATGTGGCATTACTATGTGGTACATTTCAATTAACGAAGTAGCAATAAGTACAAGGGTAATGTTAGCATTTGAAGGCATAACAATATTAATGATACTTGTGCTTTCTGTTGTAATAATTGCAAAAACTGCTATGACTACAGGCTTAAGCTTGGCGCCTTTTAAACTTAATGGAAATAGCATTGGAAGTATAGGTAGTGCTGGAGTTGTTGCACTTTTATGTTTTGGTGGTTTTGAAGGAGCATCAAGTTTAGGAGAGGAAAGTAAAAATCCTAAAAAAGTAATACCTTTTGCTCTTGCAAGTACGGTTATAGTAACTGGATTGTTCTTTATTTTTGTAAGCTATGCTCAAGTTATAGGATTTGGAATTACTAAAGGCGGATTAGAGGCTCTTACAAAGTCTTCTTCAACTACTGTAGATTTATCCCAAAAGTATATAGGAAAATCATTTGCTATAGTGTTAACATTTGGAGCAAGCTTATCGGCTTTTTCATCAGCATTAGGTGCGTTAACAGCAGGTGCAAGAATTCTTTTTACAATGAGCAGAGATGGTAATGTCCCAAATATATTTACAAAAGTGCATCATAAGCACAGCACGCCTTATATAGCACTTAATGTAATGTTAGTAGCAGCAGTAGTTATAATTTGTTTAATGTTTAAAAATGATGGAATAACTACTTTTGGATATTTAGGGACAATTGGTGCATTAGCTTTACTAATATCTTATTTACTAACATGTCTTGGAGCTATAATATATTTTAAAGCTAAAAATGTATGGAAGATTCATAATTTGATACTTCCCACAGTAGGATTACTTGGACTTGCTTTTGCTTTCTATTCTAATATTTATCCTGTACCAAGCTATCCGGCAAACCTCTTCCCTTATATAGTACTAGGATGGACAATTGTAGGATTTGTGTTTAGTCAAATTTATAGAAAAAATCATGAAGAGTTATTACATGAAGATTTATATGAAGAAAATGCGATATAGTGATAGGAGTGAGTATAATGGATTTTTTGACAAAGAAAATTCCAGATAATGAATTAAAACTAATGTATAAAGATTATGATAGTTTGGGATTTGGTAAGATTTATACAGATTATATGTTTACTATGAAATGGACTAAGGAAAAGGGATGGGAAAAGGGGGAACTTAAAAAATATGAGCCAATGTCCTTTGATCCTGCATCAGTGGTAATACAATATTCTCAAGAAGTTTTTGAAGGAATGAAGGCGTATTATTCAGAAGATGGAAGAGTGCTTTTATTTAGACCATTTGATAATGCTAAAAGAATGTATAAGTCTGCTGAAAGACTGTGTATGACACCAGTTCCAGAGGATGTTTTTGTAGAAGCGGTAAAGGAACTTGTTAAAATAGATAAAAGGTGGCTTCCAAAGGAAAAGGGCACATCTCTTTATATAAGGCCTACGCTCATGGGAACAGGAGTGGCTTTAGGTGTTCATCCTTCACCAGAATATAATTTTTGCATTTTTATAACTGCTGTTGGAGCATATTTTAGCAGTGGTTTCAATACTGTTAGCTTATATGTAGAGGACAAGCTTGTTCGTGCAGTTGTAGGTGGAGTTGGAGATGCAAAAACAGGAGGAAATTATGCTGCAAGCCTTCTAGCAGGATTAAAGGCAGAGAAGGAGGGATTTTCTCAGGTACTTTGGTTAGACGCTAAAGAAAACAAATACATAGAAGAAGCAGGTTCTATGAACATTTTCTTCGTTTATGGAAATAAGCTTGTAACACCAAAGCTTACAGGTTCAATACTTCCTGGTATAACTAGAGATTCTGTAATAAAATTGGCAGCTCATTTAGGATATGAGGTTGAAGAAAGAAATATATCAATAGATGAAGTTGTGAAAGAAATTAAAGATAAAGAAATTACTGAAATATTTGGAACAGGTACGGCAGCAGTTATAGCTCCTGTTGGTGGTTTATGTTATAAAGGAGAAACTGTTTATGCTGGTGATAACAAGGTAGGAAAAGTAACAGAAGAACTTTATAATAAGCTTGTAAACATCCAATATGGTGAAGATGAAGATATTTTTGGTTGGATAGAAACAGTGGATACAATATAGTTTTAGTGAAAAGAATTATGAATGAAGTGCACCTTAAATGTTAGAGAAAGATAACTAATATTTAAGGTGCACTTTAGGTTTTACTTACTTAGTTTAACTACGGTTTCAACGTGAGGTGTTTGCTTAATAAAATTGATTTTTTACATTTAATTCTGGCATCCTCCAATTTTATTCATTCCATTATATTTATTTTTTTATTTGAACGTCTATAACCTTAAACACTATTGCACCTACTATTGCAGCTAAAATTGAAGAAATTATAATACTAGTTTTTGACACAGATAATATAGTTTTATCTGCAAATGATAAAGATGATACAAACAATGACATAGTAAATCCAATGCCTCCAAGAATACTTGCACCATACAGATGTTTTATAGTTACTTTATATGGAAGTTTAGCAATTTTTAACTTTAACAAAATATATGAGACCCCAAATATGCCTAACTGTTTGCCAATAAAAAGTCCAAATATAATCCCTAAACTAACAGGTGTCAATATAAGTGTTGACAGGTTATTAATGTTAATAGTTACGCCTGCATTTGCTAAAGCAAATATTGGCATAATTACAAAGGCAGACCATGGTGTTAAAGTATGCTCAAGCCTATGTAACGTAGATGTTTTGAATTCATCAATATTTTTCCCAACAGGCAGACACATACCAAGCAATACACCTGCAATTGTTGGGTGTATACCTGACCTTAAAAAGCTAATCCATAATATAATGCCTCCAATAATATATATAGATATAGCTTTAACATTAAACCTATTAAATAATATAAGAACAATAAAAGTAATTAAGCCTATAACTAAAGCTCCCCAGTAAATTTGATTGGTATAAAATATAGCAATTACAATAATAGCTCCCAAGTCATCAACTATAGCTAAAGCTGTAAGAAAAACTACAATTCCTCTAGGTGATTTTTTAGCTACTAAGGAAAGTATTCCTAAAGCAAATGCAATATCTGTTGCCATAGGAATTCCCCAGCCTGTAATAGTTGGTTCTTTATAATTAAATAATACATAAATAACTGCTGGTACAATCATACCTCCAATAGCAGCGCATATTGGTAATAGTGCCTTTTTTATAGATTTAAGTTCTCCAATTATTAATTCTCGTTTTATTTCCATGCCAACTACAAAGAAAAATATAGCCATTAGTCCGTCGTTAATCCAGTGAAGAACTGACATAGATATAGAAATTTCTCTGTACCCAATAGTTATATAAGTATGAAGTATATGTTCATATGCTTCAGCTAAGCTGGAATTAGCCATTATAATTGCTATTATTGCACAAATTAAAAGTATTAAACCACTAGAAGACTCATTCTTAAAAAAGTATATAAGTGGATTAACAATTTTATTATAAAACTTATTTTTCATAATTTAATTTCCTTTCTAATATTAAATATACCCTAAAAGCTTAATTTAAATAAAATATTGTATCATAAATTATTTATGAAAATTTTTGTTTCTAAAAATTTTCAACAAAAAAGGTGGGACACTCTAATCGAGTTTCCCACCATGGATTTCCTCCAAACATTCTTTTTTTGAAAGTTTTGTAGTAATTACCTATTTTTGTTATTTATATTTTACCTCTTGGGTGTACTTAATTAGCTTAACCACGGTTTCAACATGAGGTGTGTGAGGAAACATATCCATAAGTTTTACTTTATCTACATTGTAACCTGCATCAATTAATACATTTAAATCTTGAACTAGAGTTTTAGGATTACAGGATACGTAAATTATTACAGGTGCATTAAAATCAATTACATATTTTAATGCTTTAGGATGAACTCCCGGTCTTGGTGGATCAAGTATTATTATGTCTGGTTTATCCGCTAAAGTATTTAAAATATCCTTTACATCTCCGGCTATGAAACTACAGTTTTTTATATTATTTAACCCGGCATTTTCATTGGCAGAAGCAACAGCCTTTTCTATAAGCTCTACTCCCACTACTTTATTTACACTGGAAGCTAAAACTTGACCTATAGTTCCCGTACCGCAGTACAAGTCAAAAACTGTTTTTGAGGAAGCATCTCCAAGAAAATCTTTAATTATGGAATATAGTTTTTCCGTACCCCTTGAATTAGTCTGAAAGAAAGATTCAGGAGATATTTTAAATTTCAATCCTAAAATTTCTTCCATAATATAATCCCTACCATAGAGTATTTCTACTTTATCTGCTTTTACCATGTCTGATAGATTGTCGTTTACAGTATGAAGTATCCCAACTAAAGTGCCTTTATAGTTGAGATCTTGCAATAATTTATTAAAACCATCTAAATCAAATTGTATTTGAGAAGTTGTCACAATGTTTATAAGTATTTCTCCAGTATTTCTACCTTTTCTCAATACTAAATTTCTTAGATATCCCTCGTGGCTTTTTATTTTGTAATAGGGCAAATTTTTTTCTCTGAAATAAGTCACAACTTTATCTAAAATAAGTGTAAAATCTGCATCTACCAGGCTGCAATTATCTACATTTACAACGCCAAAAGATCTTCCTTTTATATGCATTCCAAGGGTGAGTTGTCCTCCCCTTTGCTCATCACCAAAGGAAAATTCCATCTTATTTCTATATTCAGTTTTTTCAGGACTTTTTTCTATGCCTAGAAATTCAAAGTCACAAATAGATGACTTTTCAAATAAATCTAAAACTTGTTTTTCTTTTAGTTCTAATTGTTTGCCGTAAGGTATAAACTGAGAGGTACATCCACCGCATAAATTAAAATGAGGACAAAACGGATCTACTGCATAATTTACATTTTCAAGTATTTCTGTAACTTTCGCTTCTAAATAGTGTTTTGTTTTCTTTGTAATTCTAGCTTTTACCTTTTGACCTGGAACAGTATTTTTTATAAGTATGTCCATATCATCTTTTTTTGCTATTCCTATAGCTGGAAATTGTAGTTCTTCTATGAAAAATTCATATTCGCTGCCTTTTTTCAACTTTTAATCTTTCCTTTCTATGGATGTTGTTTTGGAGAACCTTTCACCTAATGTTTTATTTAATTTGGAACCTTTCATTATAATAGGATATAGAATTAGTATTACTACAAATAGTATAATAAATACTCCCTTCATATCCGAAACATAGTATCCAAATATGAGTCTTAATATCAAGTCAAATAAATATAAAGCTGCTATTGAAACTACAGCTGATACAGCTGTGTCTATGAAAGAAATTTTGAAATTTCGCATCAGAGTTCCTTTTTTCTCATTTGACTTATCCTCACTAGGTTCAATTTTATTTGGAACTTTTTCATTAATATGTTCTTCAACAATATGTTCTTCAACATGTTCTACTTGTTTATTTTGTTCTTCTAATTCCTTCTTTTTCTGTTCTTCTTCAAATCTTGCTTTTTCTTCCTCAAGCTTTTTTTGTTCTTCTAATTTTTTATTTTTAAGTTCTTCAAGTTTTTTCTCTTCTTCTAAATTTTTATTTTTAAGTTCTTCCAAAAATTGTTTCTTGTCTTGTTCATTTACTGAGAGTTCTTCTATATTATCTTCTATGTTATCTTCTTTTTCTCCCATTAAAAATACAACCTCCTAATTCTTTTAACTTCTTCGTAATAAATATATTATGCTACACTATGGCATTTATGTAAATAGGTACGAAAAAATACTTTCATTTTGTTAACATATTGTTTTATAATTATACATATTAGTTTCATGAATTTTAGGATTACAAATGTCCATAGGGGGAAAGTAATATGGATAAAATTAAATCTTTTTTTACAAATTTTATAGATGTAATTTTTTTTGTAACTGTAGTAATGTTTAAAATATTAGTATATGGAAAACATATGAGTTCATTTAAAAGCTCGTTTATGCCAGCTTTAGCCTCAGTATTTGTATTGGTATCTATTGCCTTCATTTTTAAAACTAGAGGTCGTGCTAGATTTTTGTATATATGTAATTGTATTATAAGTATATTCATAGTTAGTGATTTGATCTATTATAAGTATTTTAAAGATATTATATCTGTATCTGTTCTGATAAGCGGATTTCAATTAAATGCGGTAAAATCTAGTGTTGCTAACCTACTGGACTTTAAAGATTTTTTATATCTTTTTGATATTGTATTTATAATTCCCTTTATAAATAGGTATTTGGTAGGTCATAATAGGAGGCTTTCTACAAAAGTTAGAGTATCAGTGTTTTTAGTATTTATTTTAGTAGGTATTTTTATTGATTTCAAAAGCTTTTACGCTTTATCAAAAGAACAACCAAGACTTCTTACAACTATGTATAATAAAGTGTATATAGCAAAAAAATTGGGTACAGTAAATTATCACTGCCTGGATATTTATAATTGTGTTTCTGCCAATATAAATAGGTTAACTCCTATGTCTAAGGACAAAGTTCAGGCTATAGAATATTTTATAGATAAAAGCAAGTCCAGTCATGAAAATTTAAACGGAATTGGACAAGGCAAAAACTTGATAATGATACAGGTAGAAGCACTACAAGGATTTGTTATAAATTCTTCTGTAAATGGAAAGGAGATAACTCCCAATTTAAATAGATGGATAGGACGTTCGGAGTATTTTGATAATTTTTACTATCAGGTGGCAGCTGGAGGAACTTCTGATGCAGAATTTATGACAAACAATTCACTTTATCCTGCATCAGCAGGTGCAGCATATTTGCTTTACTCTGGTAATGAATACAATGCAATGCCTAAAAATTTTAAGAATGAAGGTTATTATACTGCGGCTTTACACGGATTTAGGGAAAGTTTTTGGAATAGAAACATAATGTATAAAAAGCTTGGCTTTGATACTTTTTATGGTGAAAAAAGTTATAAACAAAATGAGTCTATAGGACTTGGCTTAAGCGATAGGTCTTTTCTTAACCAATCTGTAGACAAGCTAAAAAATATGAAAAGTCCATATTATGCTTTCCTAATAACTCTAACAAGTCATTTTCCTTATGATGATGTAAATAAATATGGGGATTTTGATGTAGGAGATTATAAAGGAAGTCTTATTGGGAATTATATGCAGGCAATACATTATACGGATGAACAGCTTGGAATGTTTTTAGATGAACTAGACAAAAATGGTACTTTAAAAAATTCAATAGTTGTACTATATGGAGATCATTATGCAATACCTAAAGATAAACAAGATCAGCTTTTTAACTTTTTAAGGATGAGTTCCAAATCTGATTTAGAGTGGGAGAAGCTTCAAAAGGTTCCTATGCTTATTCATTTTCCTGATGAATCTGTGAAAGGAGTAAACCATGTTTATGGAGGTCAGATGGACATATATCCTACGGTATGTAATTTATTTAAACTTAAGGAAGAAGAAATGCTTGGTAAAGATCTCTTTAATCCTGAAAGCGAAAGAGTTATATTTAGGAATGGTTCTTTTATAGATAAAGATTGTTATTATTCTTCACAAGATGATATTTATTATGATGTAAATACGGGAAATAAAATTTCTAAAAGTGATAAACTTGAAAAAGAAGAAGATTACATATTGAATCAGCTGAGTTATTCAGATTATATTTTGAGACATAATTTAATTAAAAAACTAAATTTGGACAAGAACAAATAATATATTTACATTTATTTGGATAAGTGCTAGTATAAAAATGTAATTAATCTAAAATTATTTATAGTGCCAGGGGTGCCATTTGTGCTGAGAAAAGTGAAAACTTTAACCCTTTGAACCTGATTCGGGTAACGCCGACGTAGGAAAGCTACTTTAATATTGGATTCAAAGCACTGTTTTTATAATAGTGCTTTTTATTTTTGTTAAAGTATAGGGAGAGAATAAAATGTTTGTAGATGCGCATAATCATATGGATTTTTATAAAGATAATTTAAATAATGCAATTAAGAGTATAAATCGCAGCAATATTAAAACCCTAGGATGTTCTATGGATTTGGAAAGTTATATATTTACAAAAAAATTAAGTAAAGATAATAAAAATATAACTCCATGTTTTGGAATACATCCATGGGAGGCACATAAAAACTACAAGGATTTAGATAAGTTCGATGATTATGTAAAGGAATGTAAAATTATTGGAGAAATAGGACTTGACTACTATTGGGTTTTGGAGAAAGAAAAATATCCTTATATGAATCTAGTATTTGAATACTTTTTAGGTAAAGCTAAGGAATATGACAAAATAACAAACATTCATACTAAAGGAGCAGAAAAGGAGGTATTGGATTATATAAAGAAATATGATTTAAGAACACCTATAATTCATTGGTATAGTGGAGATTTGAATATATTAAAAAAGTTTTTGGAGTATGGGTGCTATTTTACAATAAGTGTTGATATAGGATATTCTAAACTTACAGATGAGATAGTAAAAATTCTTCCTCTAGGTAAAATCTTAACAGAAACTGATGGACCTACTTCACTTGAATGGGTAAATAAAAAATATGGATATCCATCTGAAGTTATAAATATTGTAAGAAAAATTTCTTTAATAAAGAATCTCCAGTTTGAAGAAGTTAGAGAAAAAATTTATGACAATTTTAATAAATTAAAATTATAGACTGAAGGTGCTTATATATGGAAAAAACAAAAAACATTCAAAGTAAAATATATCCTATAGTTACAATAGCAATAGTTGTACTTATATGGCAGTTAACAATAAACTTTGCCCATGTTCCTCAGTATATTATTCCTTCTCCGCTGGATATTTTAAAAACTCTTGTATCAGATTTCCAAAATATAATGGAAAATACAGAAACTACATTGTACGAATCTTTTATAGGTTTTTTTATATCTATAATATTTTCCTTTATATTGGCTGTAATAATGGATAGTTTTGAGATTGTGAGAAAGTCAATATATCCTATTTTACTAATATCTCAAACTATTCCAACTATAGCAATTGCACCTTTGTTTATAATATGGTTTGGATTTGGAGTACTTCCGAAAATAATAGTAGTGGTAATGGTATGTTTTTTCCCGATAGTTGTAAGCCTTGTGGATGGCTTTGAGAAAGTGGACAGGGATTATATAAATTTATTTAGCACTATGAAAGCTTCAAAATTACAGACATTTTATCACTTAAAGCTTCCCTATGCTATGGTGAATTTTTTTTCAGGCTTAAAAATAGCAGCAACTTATATGATAATGTCTGCAATTATAGGTGAATGGCTTGGAGGAGATAATGGTATTGGTGTATACATGGTAAGGGCAAAAAATGCATATCAATTGGACAAGGTTTTTGCTTCAATTTTAGTCATTGTTATTGTAAGCATTATAATAATTTACATTATAGATTTTATAGGTAAAAAAATAATACATTGGAAATAGAGGGGACGAATATGAAAAAAAATAAAATTGTATTCTTGTCGGTAACTATATTTATTATAAGTTTGTTATTTGGGGGATGTGGAACGGGTGAAAAGAAACAGGAAGCTGCTTCTTTAGATAAAACTACGGTAATACTTGACTGGACTCCAAACACAGATCATACAGGATTATATGTAGCATTAGATAAAGGATATTATAAGGAGGAAGGACTGGATGTGAAGATAGTTCAACCTTCACAAGGTAATGTGACAAATCTTGTAGCTGCAGGCAAAGGAGATTTTGGTGTAAGCTATCAGGAAGATGTAACCTATGCGGTTACAAACAAAAATCCACTTCCTATAAAATCCATTGCGGCAATAATACAGCACAACACTTCAGGGTTTGCATCACCTAAAAGCAAAAATATAAAAAGTGTAAAAGATTTTGAAGGAAAAGTTTATGGAGGATGGGGTTCTCCTTCAGAAGAAGCTGTAATCAAAGCTGTTATGGAGAAAAATGGAGCAGATTTCAGTAAACTTAAAATTGTGAATATGGGAACTGATGATTTCTTTGCATCTACGAAAAAAAACGTTGATTTTGCCTGGATCTACCAGGGATGGACTGGAGTTGAAGCAAAATTAAAAGGTGTGGACTTAAATTTTATACCTGTCAAAGATTTAGATTCTGCACTTGATTACTACACTCCTATTTTAATAACTAGTAATAAAAATATTAGTCAAAATCCAGATAAAGTTCGAAAGTTTTTAAAAGCTACAGCAAAGGGATATGAATATGCTATAAAAAATCCTGATGAAAGTGCAAAAATACTTGTCAAATATGCACCAGAAATAGATAAGAAAATAGCTGCAGAAAGTCAGAAATATATGGCAAAGCAGTACATAGCAGACGCACCTAGATGGGGTGTAATGAAATCTGATGTATGGAGTAGATATGCTAAATTTTTACAAAGTAAAGGGTTAATTAAAAAGGAGCTAAAAACAAGCGATGCTTTCACAAATGAATTTTTGCCAAAATAAACATGATGATTCCATCATAAAAGTTAAAAATGTGAGTATAAGTTTTGAGGAAAATCTTATACTAAAAGATATATCTCTTAACTTAAAAAAGGGAGAATTTGTTTCTATCTTAGGTCCAAGTGGATGCGGAAAAAGTACTTTGTTTAATATAATAACTGGTATTATTAAAGAATACAGAGGAGAGGTTTCAGTAAAGGGAGACATAGGATATATGCAGCAGAAAGATTTACTTTTGCCCTGGAAAACTGTAATGGAAAATGTAGTGCTTCCACTTGATATAAGAGGTAGTAATAAAAAAGAATCGAGGGAAAGGGCAGTTAAGTATATTGAAATAGTTGGACTTAAAGGCTATGAAAAGAAATATCCCTATGAACTTTCAGGAGGTATGAGACAGAGGGCAAGTTTTTTGAGGACTTTTCTGTCTTCTGAGGAAATAATGCTACTTGATGAACCCTTTGGTGCGCTGGATTCTATAACTAGAGGTAAAATGCAAAGATGGGTTCTTGATATGAAGCAAGAATTGAAAAGAAGTATACTCTTTGTAACTCATGATATAGAAGAAGCAATTTTGCTCTCTGATAGGATATATGTACTATCCTCTAAACCTGGAGTGATTAAAAAAGAAATTAACGTAGATTTTGAAAGTGAGAACAAGAAAAACAGAATATTTTCTAAAAAACTTTTAGAAATGAAAGCAGATATTTTAAAGCTGCTTTAAATTATTGATAAAAAATAAACACTATATAGAGTTCCTAAACAAAAATCAACTTATACTTCGAATATTTTTTACAACCTTCAGTTCGTTAAATATTTTGATAAGTCTAAGCAAAAAATTTTAAAAAAGCTAAGAACTTTTGAAAACTCGTACCTCAAACAATTCAAAAGTTCTAAGTTTTTACGAATTTTTCCCTAAGACTTATATACAAAATATTTAAAAGAGCTTCATCGTTGTAAAAATATGTCTGCGTATAAGTTAAATTATCACCTAGAAACCCTATAGCTATTTAGATTTATCTATGTGGACATCTTCACCTAATTGATATAATTCTAATCCTGTAGTTTGATATTTAGTGTTTACATTAAATTTAATTTCCACATTGGATACTCTTAGAAAAAATTTATTCTGTGATTCTGGAAAGAGTTCGTATTTTGCTTTACTGCCACCCTGTTCATAATAAAGATGACTTCCATTACTTGTTATAGATATATTTAGACCTCCTGGAATAGTATAGCTTCCGACATATTTATCTAAAGTTTTACTGTCCACTTTTACTACTCGTTTTGTATTTGGAAGCTCATAACTTCCACCCATACGGATATTTGATAAAGTATCAGTGAGAGAATTTACGTTATAATATCCTATATTTTGTAAGCGTAATTATGCTTAGATCTTTATCTGGATATCTTGCTATATTTCCATCTTGAGCTACAAGTACACTTCCGTGGAAGTTATCTGCTCTTTGGAATAAGCTTAAATAGTTGTCTAATTTTTATGTTAATAGTAACTTTTATGAATATAATAATATCACAAAAAATGGAAAACTCAATAATAATTTAAAAATTGAAGTTAATTAAGATGATTTGAAGCTACTTAATCATAGTGCAAATTTTGTTTATACCTTTTTCAATTTCAATGGTATTACTTCTACTAACACTTAGTCTTACTAATTTCTTTGATATATTGGTATTTAAATAAAATATATTTGGATCGGTCAGAAGAATGTTTTTTGACTTTAACCCATTAATTATATAGTCTATATGTGTACTGTTAACCACCTCAAAACTGGCAAAAAAACCTGAAGGGGGAACGTGCCAAATTATATTAGAGTTGTAACAAGTTTTTACACATTTATTAAGACAGGCCATTCTTTTAGAATATACCTCCCTAAGTTTTTTTGCATGTATGTCAAACATACCACTTTTTATATAAATTTCTAAGGCTCCCTGTGAAAGTACGGATGTGCTTAAATCATTCCATTTTTTATATTTGCCAAAAGTTTTTAGTATCTCTTTTGGAAGTACAATTGCAGAAATTCTCAATCCAGGCAATAATACTTTAGAATAGGTTTTTACATATATAACTTTTGAGTAAGAATCTAAAGCATATATTGGATCAGACTTTTTTTCAATATCCAAGTCAGCTAAATAGTCATCTTCAACTATATATACATTATATTTTTGGCAAAGTTTTAATATTTGTTTTTTTTCACTATTTGAATATGAAAATCCTGTAGGATTGTGAAAACGTGGAATAATATAAAAAAATTTTATATCTTTGTGCTTAAATATATTTTCAAGTTCATAAAAGTCTATTCCTTTTGAAGTCCTATTTATACCTATAATATTTACATTATTAAGTTTTAAAGATTCTATAACTCCGTAATAGGTTGGTTCCTCAATAAGCACATTTTTTTTACCATTTGGAAAATCCATCATAGTGAGTATATTTATAGCTTGTTGAGAGCCTGCTGTTATAAATATATATGGCTTGTCAGTAAAAATTTGATAATTTTGAAGCTGCTTTTGTATGGTACAAATCAAGTTTTCAACTCCCTGTGTACTAGAGGGAGAGATAAGATTTTTTTTATATAAATTTAATGCTTGATTTAAACAATCCTGAAATTCTTTATAAGGCAAAATACGTTCATCTGGAGCGGATGTTGAAAAATCTATACTTTTATTATCAAAACTATTATTCATATTTAGACTGTTTTCAATAAGGTAGTATCCACTTTTAGGTACAGCGTATATTATGTGATCTTTTATCAATAAGTCATATGCTTTGGCAGCAGTTATTTTGCTGCACTCAAATTTTTTACATATGTTCCTTATAGAAGGTAATTTTTTACCCGGTTTAATATATCCTTTAAATATTTGTTCTTTTATATATGTGTAAATAAAGTTATACTTCATAAAACTACCTACTTCCTATGAATCTGTACTAGGCCACATTAGAATTTTTTGCATTGTATAGAAAATATATATTTTTTATACTTTAATTATACTATATAAGGAGATACAAAATATGAAGCATTTAATTTGTAAAAATAAAGAACAAGTAAGTTTAAAATATGATATATTAATTGTAATTTTAGGAATTGGAGGATTTATTTCTGCTGCTGATAATTGGTTTGTATCGCCGATACTTCCGGCAATAGCTTCAGAATTTAATACATCAATTCCTAAGACTGGTATTATATTGACATTATACATGATACCCTATGGAATAATGCAGCCTGTTTATGGATATTTCAGTGATTGTTACAGTAAAGTTAGAATACTTAAGTTGATTATATGTGGATTTGCTTTAGGAACCTGTGGATGTGCATTTGCTAGTTCTTTATTTGTACTGAGCATATGGAGGACAGTAACAGGATTTTTTGCTGCAGGTATTATAGCTGTATCTCTAGCTTTGATTGGGGATACCGTTCCAGTTTCAAAGCGATCAAAATATGTTGGAAAATTTATGGGGATTGTTTTTCTGGGACAAGGTTTTAGTGCTGGCTTAGGTGGAACATTAGCTAGATATATCAGCTGGCGTGTATTATTTATTTTTTTTGTGGCAGCTGCAATATGCACGGTATTTCTTTTGTTTACCATACCTAAAGATAATATTATTTCTGTAAATAAGAAGTTTTTTACTGAAGTTAAACGTGTTACTTTAACACCAAGTGGGAAAATAATTTTTCCTATGGCACTTATATCCGGGTTTCTATTTTTGGGTTTGTATAGTTATTTAGGTGCCTATTTTCATTATGCCTTAAAGTTAAATTATATGGAATGTGGAATAATTGTAATGTTTTATGGATTTGCTTGTCTTGGTGCAGGCTCTATCATGGGAAAGTTAAATGTAAAAATAGGATATAAAAATGTGATCATATTAGGTGAAATATTTGCACTAATGATGACTTTATTTTTAATAAATTTTCACTGCTGGGAAATGGGTTTGGTTGCCACTATCAGTTTGGGCATTGGATATATTTTCGTTCAATCTACCTTGGCTACTATGGCTTTTGATGTGGCATCTGATTCTAAAGGGTTACCTTCAGGATTAATTGGATTCGGTCTATTTTGTGGTGGTGGATTGGGCAGTGTTTTTAGTGGCATTGTCATTGCTAAAATAGGCTATCAGTTATTATGGGTGATATTTTCTGTTTTTATTTCAATCTTTATTTTTGCAACATATAAACAAATTAATAATGAATAAAACCTTTTTATGTAACAAAAACTATTAGTAGAAGGGAGAGATAAGGATGAAATTAACAGTTGAAGATATGATAAAGCAAAAACTTCTTGATGAGCAGGAGAGCGTTAGAGATTACCAGGAGTATTCTGGTAAAATAGAGAATAAAGAAATAAATCAGGTGTTTAAAAAATTTGCAGAAGAATCTGCCCTGCAAGCACGGGAACTAGAAAGATTGCTTAATAAATTTGAAAGATAGCTGTATAGAATTATATCATAGAAGGTTATTATGACCTTCTATTTTTTATAAAAATTACTAGACTTTTTTAACAAAGATAATATAATATAAAATATGGGAGTTTTTTAAATATTTGCTCAACTTTCGCAGCTTAAAAACTTTGCAAGTTGAGATAATTATTAATTATTTTGGGGGCATATTATGTGTAATAAGAACATCTCGGAAAGACGTAGGTACATGGTTCTAATTTTTGCATTTATAGCCATACTAAGTTCTATAATTTTTAAGATATCATTATTTTACGCATTTACTATAAGTATAATTTTTTCAACCTGCGTTTTTATAAAAAGTGGCTTTAGTGTTACTGAGCTATTAGTTATGGTAAAGAATAGTCTTCTTGACTGCAGACAATTACTTACTTTAATTTTATTGATAGGAGCTTTAATCCCTGTATGGTTTTCATCTGGAGTTATACCTACAATAATGTACTATGGTTTTAAATATATGCAGCACATGAATATTCTATTTATGATTTTTATACTTACGTCTGCTGTAGCAGTATTTATAGGGTCTGCTTTTGCAACTATAAGTACCATTGGAATTGCAAGCTTAGGGTTGGCAAAGGCTTTTGGAATTCCAGATTATATTATTTTAGGAGTAATTGTTTCAGGTGCATTTTTAGCAGATAAAATGTCTCCGATTTCAGGACTTGTAAATCTTACCTTAACCACTGTTAAAACATCCTATAAAAATATGCTTTCATCTATGGTTAAGATATTATTTCCTGCATATTTAATAGCTGGCTCTGTATATTTTTACATTGGACAAAGGTATAGTGTGGGTTCTAACTCTTCAAATATAAGTAGGTATACTACTTCAATTAAGAAAAGTTTTGTAATTTCACCACTTTTTTTATTAATACCTGCAGTAATTTTTATAGTGTCTTTTTTAGGTGTAAAAATAGTTAATTCGCTTTCACTTGGATTAGTTGCTAGTGTGATTTTATCTATGACAGTACAAAATACTAGCATTTGGAGTGTTGTCATGGAAATAACTACGGGTTATGTAGGAAATACAAAATATGAGTATTTGAATAAGGTATTAACCGGTGGGGGAATAACTTCTATGGTTGAGGTTTTACTTATAATGGGAGGAGCTATTTCGTTAAATAGTATTTTTCAAGGAACAGGCCTTATAAAACCTATAGTGGATAAAGTAATTTCAACTATAAAATCAAAGGAAGAATTGGTTATAAAGACTTGTGCTATAAGTGGAATGTCCACAATAGCTTGTGACCAAACTGTTGGCATAATATTACCTGGACAACTTTTGAGACACAAGTATGAGGAATTAGGTGTGGAAAATAAGATATTAGCTAGAACAATATCTGATACTGGAACTGTTATTGCTCCATTAGTTCCATGGAATGTAAATTCTTTATTAATTTTAGCAGTTACAGGTATTTCTACAATTAAGTATGCACCCTATGCATTGCTGTGCTATATGCTACCCATAGTAACCATATTTGCAGCTTGTATTTGCAAAGTCAAAAAAGTAGAATAATATAATTATTTATACCAATGGAGCAAACATTCTCAAAATTGATTCTACAATTTTTTTTGAAAGACTTCTTTTTTCCCATACATCTTTATTTATCTTTTTTGATACTTCTATAGTTCTTAAAAAATCTTTATAAATATTATCTATTACGGGGACATTGTACAGGTAGGTTGCACATTCAAAATGCAAATATAAACTTCTGTAATCTAAGTTTATAGTTCCAACTACTGCACATTCCCCATCAGATACAAAAGTTTTTCCATGGATAAATCCTGGTGTATATTCGTATATTTTTACTCCTGAATCTAATAAGTTGTCATAATGGGATCTAGTGAGAATCTGTACGATTTTTTTATCTGGAATAAAAGGTGTTATTATTCTTACATCTACCCCTCTTTTTGCTGCAAGAGAAAGTGCCAGTATCATTTCGTAACCTATTACTAAGTAGGGGGTAGTAATATAAATGTAATTTTTAGCACTGTTTATAATGTTTAAATACACGTATTCTGCTGCCCCATCAGGTTTTATGGGTCCACTATTGTAAGGCATTACAATACCCTGACTTTTTTCTAGCTTGCATGAAGTCTTATATTTTGAAAAGTTCTCTTTCTTTTTTGATATTGATTGCCACATTCTTAAGAACATAATTGTAAAACTATAAACTGCTTCTCCTTTTAAGCATACAGCCATGTCTTTCCAGTAACCATATTTCTTATATTCATTTATATATTCATCACCTATATTAATTCCACCAGTGAACGCAACATTTCCATCAATTACAGTTATCTTTCTGTGATCTCTGTAATTTAGCATAAAATTTAAAATTATTTTAAAAGGATTAAATATTTTTAATTTTATATTATTGACTTTAAGAGATTTTTTGAAATCTTTTGGTAAAACAACAAAAGAACCTACATAGTCTACTAGTACTCTTACTTCTACACCATTATTGGCCTTTTCTTTTAAAATATCAAAAATTTCATCCCACATTTTACTTTTTGATATTATGAAGTATTCTAAAAAAATAAATTCCTTAGCATTTTTTAATTCCTCTAAAAGTTTTTTATACATGTCTTCTCCTGAAGAGAAGTAACCAACTTTTGTGTTTGTATAGCATCCATAGTCACTAATATTTTTTATAAGTCTTGTTTCATTGTATCTTATTTTATTTTGTTTTTTAAAAGAAGATAGCATATTTTGGTCTTCCTTTGGAAATACGTCTTTATCCAATTCTATTTTGTTTATCTTATTAAAGTTACGTTTTATTCCAATCATGGAAAAAATGTAAATAAGTGCTCCCACCACTGGAATGAGAAGAATTAGAACTATCCAGCTGATTTTATAAGAAGTATTTTTATCTTTATAGTTTAAGTGAATTACAAAAATGACACTTATGATTTCGAAAAAAACAAAATAATACATTAAGGATATATTAAATGAATTGAAAACTAGTGCAATAGCTATAAATTGAAACATTGTCCAAAATATTAAAATTACAAATTTAAAAACTGCCACAAATATTCTTCTTTCACCCAATAGCAGCACCTACTTTTCAAGTTTTTATTCTATTTTATCATAAACTATGTTAATGAAAAAGGTTATGATTTCCTTTTAAAAGAAGTACCACAAATTTTACATGTTATGGTTACCTTTCCTTTGTGTCTAGGAACTCTTAATTTTTGAGAGCAGTTTGGACACTTAAATATTTTATATTGTTTATGATTGTTGATAGAATAGGTAAATCCACTAAACTTTTTAGCTAGAGGTGAAATGAAATTTTCATAGGCCTCAAGTTCTTTGTATCTTCTGTATTTATTTCTTGAAAGGCATCTCCAGGTACTGTATATGAAAAATACAAATCCTAATGTAGCTGTACGTCTAAATAAAGATAGAACAATTCCGCCAATGTAAAGGTGGGTAGAAAGTTTATCAATGCCATAACTTTCTCTAAAATAATAGGAAAGCTTATTTAAAAAATTTCTCAAAGTGATCGCCTCTTTAAATTAGATTGATATTTATAGGTTTACATAATATTCTATTTAACTTCGAGATAATTATACAGTATAATTAGTGCTTTTGCATTAGGCAAGAAGATTAATTAATCTTATGTTCATAATTGAAATTGTAATTGAAAAGTAATATTATCAATAAATAAGATAAAATTTTGGGAGTGTGTCCGTTGAAATATATGAAAAAATATATACATAAATACTGGAAAGGTTTTTGCTTTGCTATATTTTGTCTTGCTGTGGAAGCAATGTGTGATTTGATGCAGCCTACTATAATGTCAAAAATAGTAGATATAGGTGTAGCAAATAGAAATATGGATTACATAGTTAAACACGGATTTATAATGCTGATAGTTACAGGATTAGGTGCCTTAGGTGCGTCGGGACGTAATATATTATCTGGAAGTGTATCTCAAAAATTTAGTAGGGATTTAAGGGCAGATTTATTTAAAAAAATTCAGAGTTTTTCGCTTAACAGTATTGATAAATTTAAAAGCAGTTCACTTATAACACGTCTTACTAATGATGTAACTCAGGTTCAAAATTTTGTCAATGGACTTATGAGGATATTTGTGAAATCTCCTATTGTTTGTATTGGAAGTATTATTATGGCTTCCAGGCTGAATTTACATTTAGCAGTGATATTGTTTATTATAATACCAATTATAGTCTTACTTATATTCTTAAATATGAAAATAGGATATCCCTATTTTATGAAGGTTCAAGTATCACTTGATAAAATAAATTCTGTTATGAGGGAATATTTATCCGGAATAAGGGTGGTAAAGGCATTTAATAGATTTAATTATGAGAGTGAAAAATTTGAAATTGCAAATGAAAATTTAGGAAAATTAACTACAACTGCAATGCGTATCATGTCTTTATTTTCTCCAGGAAGAAATTTGATTATAAATATAGGAATAGTATGTGTTTTATGGATTGGTGGAAAGTACGTAGAAGCAGGAGACATTCAGGTAGGAAAAATAATTGCTTTTACCAATTATATGACGCAAATACTTTTTTCTATTATGATGATATCTGCTGTATTTAATGTATTTGCTAGATCTAAAGCCTCAGCAGTTAGAATTTTTGAGGTATTAGATGAGGAGAATGACGTAGAGCTTAATGAAGTCTCTACAAATTTTACTGAAAAAGGGAGAGTAGATTTTGAAAATGTATGCTTTTCCTATTCGGATGGACGTCAAGTTATAAATAACATTAGTTTTACCTGTATGCCAGGAGAAACAATTGGTATTGTTGGTCCTACAGGTTCAGGTAAAAGCAGTTTGGTGAATTTAATACCTAGATTTTATAATGTAACTTCTGGAATCATAAAAATTGATGGAGTAGATATACAGAATATAGATGAAAAAACTTTGATGGATAAAATAGCTTTAGTGCCTCAAAAAACAACATTGTTTACTGGAACAGTTTTTGAGAATATAAGATGGGGCAAGGAAAATGCTTCTCTAGAAGAAGTTAAGAAAGTCTGTGAAATTGCAGAAGTTAATGAATTCATAGATAGATTTCCTGAAAAATATGATACTAAAATTGGACAAGAAGGAATTAATTTTTCAGGTGGACAAAAACAGAGAATTTCTATAGCACGTGCACTTATTAAAAGGCCTGAAGTACTTATATTTGATGACTGTACAAGTGCATTAGATGCAGTTACAGAAATTAATATAAGAGAAAATTTAAGAAAAGATTCAAGAAATTTAACGTGTATCATAATTTCACAGAAAATATCTTCTATAATGTGGGCTGATAAAATACTTGTAATTGATGGTGGGAAATTAGTAGGTATTGGAAAGCATGATGAACTTGTGAAAACCTGTAAAACTTATGAAAACATATTCATATCTCAGTGTGGAAAGGAGAACATATAGAGGATATGGGAAAGTATGATAGAAATAACATAGAAGTGCCTTTAGGATCTAGAAAGAAGGGAAGGGGAAGAAGACTTGGACCTGTAGAAAAACCAAAAAATTTAAGAAAAACGCTTCTAAGACTGTGGAAATATTTTGGAAGTGAAAGAAAATTGTTAGTTATAATACTCATATCTGTAATAATAGATTCTCTAGTAGGACTTATAGGACCTTATCTTATAGGAAAAGCTATTGATGCCATGTCAGAATCCTATGGAAAAGTAAACTTTCATATGCTTTGGGTAATAATTATATTGCTTTTATTAACTTATGTAGTTGATGCTATTTTAACTTTTTTTCAGGGATGGATTATGTCAGGGGTAGCCCAGCGGATAATAATGGGTCTTAGAAAAAATTTATTCGGCAAACTTCAAAAGCTTCCGCTATCTTTTTTTGATATGAATACTCACGGAGAAATTATGAGCAGACTTACAAATGATGTAGAAAATGTAAGTAGTACTATATCACAGTCTACTGTTCAGCTTATGTCAGGGGTAATAACAGTTTTAGGATCTTTTGTAATGATGCTTATATTAAGTCCATTTCTTACTCTGGTGACTTTAATTACAGTGCCTATGGTTTTTTTATTAACTAAAAGTATAGCAAAAAAAACAAATCCGCTGTTTAAGAATCAGCAGATAGAACTTGGAAAACTTAATGGACATATAGAAGAAACAATATCGGGTTTTCAAGTAGTAAAAGCTTTTAATCATGGTGAAAAGTCTGTAGAGGATTTTAATAAAATAAATTCTTCCTTATGTGAAGTAGGATTAAAAGCTCAAATTTGGTCAGGATTTTTAATGCCAATTATGAATGTAATAAACAATATAGGTTTTGCAGCTGTAGCAGGTGTAGGGGGAGTTTTAGCTTTAAAGAATATTATAACAGTGGGAATTATAGCTAGTTTTTTAAGTTATTCAAGGCAATTTGCAAGACCGTTAAATGATATAGCTAGTATATTTAATACACTCCAATCGGCAGCAGCAGGTGCAGAAAGAGTATTTGAAGTGCTGGATGAAAAAGAGGAGTTAGAAGATATTTCTCATGCAAAAGAATTTGAGCATGTAAAAGGGCGGGTTAGCTTTGAAAACGTAAGTTTTTGCTATAGAAAAGATGTTAAAGTATTAAAAAATATAAATTTTGATATAAGTCCTGGGACAAAAGTTGCTCTTGTTGGAGCTACAGGAGCTGGTAAAACAACTATTATAAATTTGCTCACCAGATTTTATGATGTATCAGATGGTAAAATTTTAATAGATGGAGAGAATATAAAAAATTATAAGAGAGATAGTCTTAGAAAATGTTTTGGTATGGTTCTTCAGGATACGTATCTTTTTTCGGGAACGATACTTGAAAATATCAGGTATGGTAAATTGGATGCAGATTTTACTGAAATTAAGCAGGCAGTTAGGTTTGCCAATGCAAAGACATTTATTGAAAAACTTCCACAAAAATACAATACTCTAATTCATGAGGGAGGAAATAATTTAAGTCAAGGTGAAAGGCAGCTTATAGCTATATCAAGGGCAATACTTTCAAATCCAGCAATACTTGTTTTAGACGAAGCTACAAGTAATGTAGATACACTAACAGAACTTAAAATAGAGGATGCCATGAATAAACTTATGAAAGGGAGAACTAGTTTTATTATTGCTCATAGATTAGGCACTATTAAAAATTCAGATATTATAATGGTAATAGATAAGGGAGAAATAGTAGAAAAAGGAAGTCATAGAGATTTAATTAAAAAGAAGAGTATATACTACAATATGTATCATAACCAATTTTACAGAAAAGAGCCACTATAAAAAATAGTGTGGACAACTGTGATAGAGTTTGTCATGGATTTTCTGTAGTTGGAATTGCTAAAGTGTTAGGAAATGTTGCAATTATTGAGATAGCTTTGACGTGAATTTTAATTTTGGAGAAATTCTAAACAATTTATATGTTGAATAATTGACATAATTGTGATATTATGTCCGTATTAAAATTAAAAATAATTTATATTTCGGTTGGACAAATATTTATTTGTTTTCAAGATGATAATATGACTTTTGGGGTGGAAAGTCCTTTAGGGGGGCTTTCCACTTTTTTAAACCCAAATAAGGAGGATATAATGGAAAAAACTTTATTAGATATCGTATTAATTCTTATATGTACAAAGATAGGCGGAATTATTAGTAAAAAATTGAAAATGCCGGAAGTTTTGGGCGCACTTATTGCAGGTGTAATACTTGGACCTGTTGTTTTAAATATTGTTCAGTATGATGATAATATAAAACTTCTCTCAAATTTAGGAGTAATTATGCTCATGTTTCTTGCAGGCCTTGAGACTAATGTTGAAGAATTTAAGAAAGCAGGCTTGTCTTCTTTTATAATTGCCATATGCGGTATTATTTTGCCTTTTGTTTTGGGAACTTTAAGTGCATATATATTTTTTAATAATTTCCTAGAAAATGTATTTGTTGGAGTTATTTTAACGGCCACTAGTGTAAGTATTACTGTGGAAACTCTTAAGGAACTTGGTAAGTTAAATACAAGAGCTGGTATAAATATTTTGGGAGCTGCTGTAATAGATGATGTATTAGGGCTTATACTAATATCTATAGTACTTGCTGTAGCCCAAAACTCAGGTTCTGGAGCCTCAGCTGTCGGAATGATGTCACTTGTTTTTTTGTTTGTAAAAATAATTTTATTCTGTGGATTTTCTATATTGGGTATAGTGTATTTACCTAAGTATATAAATAAATTTACTAGGTATGTAAAGCCAGGTAAAGAGATGCTTACTTTTTCACTAGCCTTTGCACTTTTAATAGCATGTGTTGCAGAGTATCTTGGAATAGCGGCTATTACAGGAGCATATATATGTGGACTTGTACTTTCCTCTATTGAGCATAAAAAGTATTTAGAAAGAAATATCAAAGCAATTTCTTCTGGATTTTTATCACTTATATTTTTTGCGAGTGTGGGCATTGAAGCAAATTTAAAAGGTCTCAATCTAGAAGTACTTATTATTACTTTAGTTATGTTTGTCATTGCAGTTGTCGGAAAAATAATTGGATGTGGTGGTGCAGCTAGAGTTCTTAAAATGAGTAAAAGTGAGTCTTTACAAATTGGAGTAGGTATGATCTCTAGAGGAGAAGTTGCTATAATTACTGCAAATATAGGATTACAAAAAAATATTATATCGGATGAAATATTTCTTCCAACTTTAATGGTTGTAATACTTACTACAATTATAACTCCTGTACTTTTAAAAATGGCCTTTTCCCATAAAAAGAGTTCTTTGTCTGAAATATAGCACTATTGAAGCAAAACTTTCAATAAGTTTTAAATTTATCAAAATTGTGAATTGATAAAACATCTGGACACTATAGTAAAATACAATTATAATTTAGCTAAAGAAACGTACTATCTAATGTATGAAATTAAAAAATAATTGTTGTTGGGAGATGGTATTGTGTTTAAGAAAATAGGTAAGTTTATTGTAACAGCTGTGGTATGTGGATTGCTATTTGTAGGAAAAAATTGCTATGCTGCAGAAAATTATAAAATTTGGAATAGCGGTGCCACCTCTAATGTAGCCAATAACAAGACATGGACAATAAGTTTTAATAAGAATATTGATATAAATTCAGCAAAAAACTCTATTAAAGTGTATGAGCAAGACAATAATCAATCAGTAGCAGTTAATGTAGTGAGTTCAAAATCAGATGCTGTACAGGTATCACCTGAAAATCCATACACTTCTGGTGAAAAATACGTTTTGGTGATAGATAATAACTTAAAATCTACTGATGGCAAGCAGTTAAATGAAGGAGTAAAATATAATTTTACAGTAGGTGGGCAAAATAGTTCCAATGGTGAAATTTCCATAGAAAATTATACTCAGTATTATAATGCTGTAAAGGATGCACTTTCTAATTATAAAGATACTTTAGTTTTAAATATAACAAACTATGATAGAAGCACTTATAATTTAGGTGTCATAGATAAGATTTTACACGACAATCCAAATTTAAGAGATTGGTACTCAAGTGCAGGAAGTAATGTTGAGAGTTCCAGTTCTACTAAAATGACTATAAATTTTAAGTATGATGATACTAAGCAAAATTTAATAGCTAAGGAAAATGCAATACAGCAAAAAGTCGATGAAATAGTAAACAGTGTAACAACACCCCAAATGCAAGACTATGAAAAAGAACTGGCGCTTCATGATTATGTGGTAAACAACACAGAATATGATCAAAGAGCAGGTTCAGCAGATATGCCTGATGATTCCTATACTGCTTATGGAGTTTTAGTTAATAAAACAGCAGTTTGTCAGGGTTATGCAGATGCAATGGACAGGCTTCTTGCAGCTGTTGGTATAGAATGTAAAATGGTAATAGGACAGGGAAATGATGGAGATGGATGGATAAGCCATGCTTGGAATATAGTAAAAATACAGGGGCAGTATTATCAGATGGACTCTACCTGGGATGATCCTGTTACAAATGATGGCTCCAAGCTTCTTTCACATTCTTATTTTAATATAACTGATTCTCAGATTGCTAAAAATCATGAGTGGGATAAATCAGATTACCCTGAATGTAATAGTACTGACTATAGTTTTTCTAAACTAGGTGTAGCGGAGAAAGACAAATATGGCAATGATATAAAGGTTGTAGATAATTATAATGACTTTTACAATGCATTAAAAAATTATGTAATTAGTCAGAGGCAATCTTTTAGTATTAAAATATTAAATTACAATTCTACAAATTACAATGTGCCAAAAACCTTGAAGCAAATAGTTATTAAGTATAATATTTATGGAGACTATAATTTAACCTACTATTCAGATGAAATATCTGGTTCAGAAATTTTCACAATAGTAAAATCCTAATTAAAGAAAATAAGGGGGTCTCTGATTCCCTTATTTAATTGTTACATATAATTGAAATGAATTATATTACTGTAAATGTTTATATAAATGACGTATAATTTATATAAACGATTTAGTCAGGAGGGAACAAAATGAATAAAGAACTATGGGAAAAATGTGTTGAGTTTCATGGACATTTATGTCCTGGACTTGCAATAGGCTATAAAGCCAGTGAGGTAGCTAAAGAAAAAATGGGAATTTCTTTTTCAAAAGATGAGGAGATAGTGTGCATAACTGAAAACGATGCCTGTGGAGTAGATGCAGTTCAGGTGATAACAGGGTGTACTATGGGAAAAGGAAACTTGATTTATAGAGACCGCGGTAAAATGGCATTTAGTTTTTTTAATAGAAAAAATGGTGATGCCCTGAGAGTGGTATTAAAAAATTGGCCGAGAAGTGGGGATAGACAAAAAGATATTGATTATTTGCTAAACTGTCCTTGTGAAAAATTATTTTATTATAAACAACCAGGGTTTTCTGTGCCGGAAAAGGCTAGGTTATTTAATAATGTAGTATGTGAAAATTGTGGAGAAGATACAGCTGAACATAGAATTAGAATAATGAATGGAAAAAAGGTATGTTTAGATTGCTTTAAAGAATATTCAAGGAAAGAATAAATATCTTAATAATATATTAAAATTTTATATTTGTTTATAATTTTATACTTCTTTTATTCATAAATATAGTATAGTATATTTATAATATGTATTAATATTTATCTCAACTTTCGCAGTTTAAAAAGATTACGACCTAAATGAATTCACAATTCACAGTTCACGATGCACAATTTCGGTAGATTTTTCTCCGCTGTGCTGCGAAAAATTTTAAATTTGAAGCTTATTGAAGCTTTGCTTCAATGGTGTTATATTTTAGATTTTCTGAAGTTTTAATGGAAGAAAATCATCCTTAATTGTGAACTGTGCATCGTGCATTGTGAATTAATTGCTTCGCAAAGTTTTTATATTACGTCAAAGTTTTATATGTGCGAAAGTTGAGTATTTATAAAACTAAAAAAAAGGAGTTTAAACACATGAAATTTAAAACAATTTTTAGTAAATTATTGGTAGTCCTTATGGCCATAATTGTAGTTTTACCTATTTCAGGAAATAAAGTTTATGCAGATGCCTATAAAGTTGTAACCTTAGGGGGAGATCTAACAGATAGCCAAAAACAAGAAATGCTTAAGTATTTTGGAGTTACCAGACAGGATGCTAATGTAATAGATGTCAATATAGATGAAGAGAAAAAATATTTAGGAGATGTTGCAAGCAGTGATAAAATAGGTACAAAGTCTATATCCTGTTCTTATGTAGAACCAACGTCAAGTGGTGGAGTAAATGTATCTACAAATAACATATATTGGGTAAGCAGCAGCATGATAAAAAATGCACTGATTACTGCAGGAATAAAAAATGCAAATGTTAAGGCATCAGCTCCTTTTAATGTATCTGGAACAGCAGCTCTTACTGGAATTTTAAAGGGTTTTGAAAATAGTGCAAACGGCGGCAAAATTGATGAAAATAAAAAGAAAGCTGCCAATGATGAATTGGTTACTACAGGTGAATTAGGAGACAAGATAGGAAAAGATAAAGCTGCTGGTGTAATGAATGATATAAAAACACAAGTAGTTAAAGATAAGCCTTCAACTGAAGCTGGTGTAAGAAAGATAGTTGAAAATGTAACTAATAACTATAACTTAAATTTGAGTACTGGAGATATTGATAAAATAACCAATGTTATGAATAAAATAAATGGTTTAAACTTGAATTTTGGAGATATAAAAAGTCAGTTAAGCGGTGTTGCAGACCAGTTAAAGGGTACTTTATCTAGTGAGCAGACTCAGGGATTTTTTACTAAAATTATTAATGCAGTTAAAAACTTTTTTTCTAATCTATTTTAATATAGTTTAGAATTGAGAGTGGATAGTTGAAAGTTATTATTTACTTTCAACTATCCACTTTCAACTTTAAACTTAAATATAATTGGAGGTTGATACTATATGAAAAAAATAGGATTCATTGGAACAGGTGTAATGGGAAATAGCATGGTTTTAAATATACTAAAAAGTGAATATAGTCTGATAGTTTACAATAGGACAAAATCAAGAGCTGAAAACTTAATTGAAAAGGGAGCAAAATGGAAAAACACTCCTTCAGATATTGCAAAAGAAGCAGATATTGTTATTTCTATGGTAGGATATCCTAAAGATGTAGAGGAAATTTATTTAGGTGATGATGGAATAATAAATAATATAAAAAAGGGTGGTATTGTTGTAGATATGACTACATCTAAGCCATCTCTTGCAAAAAAAATATATGAAGAAGCTAAAAAAAGAGGGGTATATTCTTTGGATGCTCCTGTATCTGGAGGAGATATAGGAGCAAAGAATGGGACTCTTTGTATTATGGTAGGAGGAGATAAAGAAGTATTTGAAAAAGTGCTTCCTATATTTAGACTTATGGGAGAAAATATAATATGGCAAGGAGGATCAGGTTCTGGTCAGCATACGAAAATGTGTAACCAAATAGCAATAGCTGGAAATATGATGGGGGTATGTGAGGCCATGGTATATGCTAAAAAGTCTGGACTTGATGCTGAAACGGTACTCAAAAGTATAGCAGGAGGAGCTGCAGGCAGTTGGTCTCTTAGTAACTTGGCTCCTAGAATGATAAAGGGAGATTTTGAACCTGGATTTTATGTAAAGCATTTTATAAAGGATATGAATATAGCTTTAGGTGAGGCTAAGGATATGAACTTAAAAACACCTGCACTTGAGCTTTCAAAGTCTTTATATGATAAACTTTTAAAAGACGATAAAGGTGACTATGGAACACAGGTTTTGTATCAGTTAATTGATAAAATGTAGCTAGAAATTGAGAGTTATGGATGATTTTCTGTTGCTCTCCATTTTCAACTTAAGGCATTTGAAAAAATAGGATAGCATACTGGTCAGCTATTTTTTTGAAAATGCCTAAATATAATTGGAGGAATAATTTTGAAATATAAAAATTATAAGATGGAAACTTTTATACCTGAGGAATATGTAACAAAGCTTCGAGAGAGTTTGAATGATATAGGGGCATTAACTATAGGTGGAAATTATGATAACTGTATGTCAGTTTCTAAAGTTACAGGGTACTGGAGACCCCTTTCAGGAGCAAATCCATTTAAAGGAGAAAAGGGTGAAGTAAGTGAAGAAGAGGAATGTAAAGTAGAGTTTTGCTGTAAGAGTGACATAGTAGAAAAAGCTATAAACACTATAAAAAAGGTTCATCCTTATGAAGAACCGGTTATAAACGTAATACCTCTTTCGAATTTTGTAAAATATTAAAAAGCATGAAGTTCTAGTAACTTCATGCTTTTTAATATTTATTATATTTTTAACTTTGAAACCAAACCTTTAAGTTTTTCATTTCTTTCTTTAGCATATTCTGAAAGATTCTTAGCTTTCTCTGATTTTTCAACTATTGTGTTAGTTTTTTCAGCAATAGTAGTAGTTCCATTTGCACCTTCATTTGCAGCAGTTGTTACACCATTTATTATTTCCGATAAATTTTTAATTGAATCAAGAATTTGGTTTGATGCATCATCAAATTCTGAAACCATGTTTTTAATGGAATTTGCATCTAAACTGTATTTATCTGCTGCATCAAGCATAGTTTGATAATCTAATTTAACATTATTTGTCATATAATCCATCATACCATTTGCACTTTGTGCAAGATTATTTACTGAAGCTATTACCTTTTCTGTTATTTGTTTAATTTTTGAAACTGCATTAGAAGAATCATCTGCAAGTTTTGCTATTTCATCTGCAACTACTGAAAAACCTTTACCGGCTTCTCCAGCTCTTGCTGCTTCTATTGCTGCATTAAGAGCTAGAAGGCTAGTTTGTTCGGTTATTTCCATTATAGTGTTTGAAAGAACAGTAATTTCATCAACAGATTTTGATTGTTCTAAGGCATTTTTAAGTTTTTCACTTGTTTCTTCATAAATTTCAAGTCTCTTTTTTTCTGATTCTAAAAAGTTTGACTTTAATTTTTTAGCAGTATTATCAATTTCTTTAGCGGATACTGCACCTTCTTTAGCCTTGTGGGCTATAACTTCCACTGATTTCTCTATCTCATTTGATGTAGCATTCATTTCTTCTGTAGATGCTGCTGTTTCTTCCATAGTTGCCGATAGCTCTTCAGTAGTTGAAGCAACATCTTCTATATTTGAATTTAATTCTTCCATATGTTTTACAGTGTCTATAACTGCACCCTCTACATTAGAGGACTCGTCTTTAACACCTAGAACAAGTTCACCAATGGAGCTTTGCATTTTATCAATGGATTTTGCAAGTATACCTATTTCATCTTCCTTATGCAAAAATTCTTCTGGCATTTTTTCAGTAAAATCGGCATTTGAAAGCACTTTTAGATGGTTACATGCCACAGTTACAGGATAAATATTTCTTTTAATAAGAATAAACATTAATGCAATTACTGCTAAGGTAATAATTATAGTCATAAGCATTATTATTCTGAAAAGTTGGGTGTATTCAACATACATTTGTTTATCTGAAATCATTGAGGCAAAGGTCCATTTGTTAGCTACTCCATTTAAAGTTATTGGAGAGTATGCTTTTAGTGATAAAGTTCCTGTTGCTATGGCTTTTTTGTGAGTATGGAAACTTTCACCATTAGAAATTTTATCCAAAATATCTTTTTCACTTTTATCCAAATCAACTATATTTTTATTCACTAATTCTTGATTTTTACCATTTGCAACAATTTTACCTGTATTTGTAATTATTGATGCATAACCACCCATAGGTTTTGCTTTGTTGACAGTTTGCTGTAGATTTTGGAGTTTAATATCTGCTCCTACCACTCCTAAAAAATTTCCACTATCATCAAGTATAGGCATTGTTAGCGAAGTGATTAAAGTGTCTTTGCCATTTATTTTATATGTATATGGTTCTATTAAACAAGTTTTTTTCGTTTCCTTTGGAAGAAAATAATAACTTCCACTACTTTCATCATTATAACCTGTGCAAGGTTCTAGTTTTATGCTTCCATTTTCTCGTACGAGATAGGGAACAAATCTACCAGTAGCATCATGACCATCCTTATTTATATAGGAACTATCTTTCCCGTCAAATGTATTAGGTTCCCAGGCTGTGTATAATCCTAGTATATCGCTATTTTTTTCTAGTGTAGTTTTTAAAAGTTCAATTACTTGTTCTCTGCTTAAAGTCCCTGATTTTTTACAATATAGAACAGTATTCCTTATTCCTTCCACAGTGGCCTGTGATACTTTAAAGTCTCCCTGTATATCTTTTGCAAAAGCATTTGACACCTGCTTTGCCTGTTCACTGGCTTGGTTGTAAGAACTTTGTTGAACTTTTTTTAGTGTAACTCCTTCAATAATAGCAATTCCTAAAAGCACTACTATGCCAAGTATAATACTTAATTTAGTTGCTAGATTTAATTTTTTAAACATGCTGCGACTCCTTTCAAATTTTATAGGACAATTAATAGCATAATTATCCTATACTTCTGCATTTTTCTTTTACATCTATTTATTCGTTATGTATAAGTGAAAAAATTAGTGTAAATATTAAATTTTGTGTAAAATTTTGTAGATAATTTATATATTATCTATATGTATACATTAAAAAAAGTGGGATGAACATAAAAGTGAAATTAACAGTTGACAACAAAAATGAATTGTACTATACTTACAACATAATAATTTTTAGATAAAAACTTAGATAGGGATTAGTAAATTTGTATTGTATTTTAAGAGAGTGGTGTAGGGTGTAAATCCACATATAGTATATTTTGAACTCGCCCTGGAGTTGTAGGCTGAATTACAGTAAGCTGAGCCGGCGAAAGCCGTTATTAAATTAAGTAAAAATTTGGATGGTACCGCGACAGACTTCTCGCTCCAAGAGAAGCCTGTTTTTTATATTATAAATTTGCGGTATATAAAAAATTGAAAATAAGAGAACTATGATAGGAAATAGTAGATGTAATTTATATTTTAAAGAGAGTGGGCAAAAGGTGAAAACCCATAGATGTTGTACATTGAACTCATCCTTGAGTTATAGGCTGAAATTACAGTAAGCTGTATCGGCAAAATGCCGTTATTGAATTGAGTAATAATTTGGGTGGTACCGCGAACAGACTTCTCGCCCCAAGAGAGGCCTGTTTTTTTATACCCCTAAATATTCAGATAGTAGTTTTTTTACTGGCCAATAAAAAACTTGTGTTATATAAAAATAAATTTAGGAGGATTTAATTATGAGTAAGATAAATATATTTGATACTACACTTAGGGATGGAGAGCAGACACCAAATGTCAGTTTAAACATAAATGATAAACTCACTATTGCAAAACAACTTCAAAAGTTATCTGTAGATGTAATAGAAGCTGGATTTCCAATAGCTTCAGAAGGAGACTTTGAAGCAGTTAAGACTATTGCACAAAATATAGAAGGACCTGTTATAGTAGGACTTGCAAGAGCTGTAAAGAATGATATATCTAGAGCATGGGAAGCTATTAAATACTCTAAAAAGCCTAGAATACATGTTTTCATTGCAACGTCGGATTTGCATATGAAATACAAACTTAAAATGGAACCTGATGAGGTTTTAAAAGAGGCAGTTGAAATGGTAACTTATGCTAGGAGTTTGTGTCCCAGCATAGAATTTTCTCCAGAAGATGCTACAAGGACTAGACCTGAGTTTTTATATAAAGTGGTGGAAGCTGTTATAGATGCAGGGGCAGATGTGGTGAATATACCAGATACAGTAGGATATACTACTCCAAGTGAATATGGAGCATTAATAAAAGGAATTAAAGATAATGTACCAAATATAAAAAAGGCAATAATAAGTGTTCACTGTCATAATGATTTAGGTCTTGCCGTGGCAAACTCCCTGGCAGCTATTGAAAATGGAGCACAGCAGGTTGAATGTGCAGTAAACGGCTTAGGGGAGAGAGCAGGAAATGCAGCACTTGAGGAAATAGTAATGGCAATTAAAACTAGATCTGATTGTTTTAATTGTGAAACAGGTATTGTAACAGAAGAAATAACAAGAACCAGTAAGCTTGTAAGTCATATAACTGGAATGCAAGTTCAAAATAACAAAGCTGTAGTAGGTGCAAATGCTTTTGCTCATGAATCAGGTATACACCAACATGGTGTTTTAAATTGTAGGGAAACCTATGAAATTATGACGCCTGAATCTGTAGGACTTAAGAAAAGCCTTATAGTACTTGGAAAGCATTCGGGAAGACATGCGTTTATAGAACGTATTGAAGAATTGGGATATAAAAATTTAAGTAAAGAAAAAATAGATGAAATATTCAAAGAATTCAAAGATTTGGCTGATAAAAAGAAGCATGTTTCAGATGAAGACATAGAAAGTCTTGTAAAAAATGAAATTTTCCAGGTACCAGAAGTATTTAACTTGAAATATTATCAGGTTTCTACAGGAAACGCTGTAATGTCTACTTCAACTGTAGAAATAGAGTGCAATGGCAAAAGTATAAAGGAAGCCTCCTGTGGAGATGGACCTGTAGATGCTACTTTTAAAGCCATTGAAAAAGCTATAGGAATTGATGTTACTTTAAATGACTATTTTATAAAATCTGTAGGATATGGCAAGGATGCATTAGGAGAAGCTACTGTAAAGGTTGAAAAGGAAGGTAAAGTTTTTTCAGCAAAAGGAGTAAGTACAGACATAGTAGAGGCGAGTGGCAAAGCTTTTATAAATGCTATGAACAAGATTCATTATGAAAATTCTTTAAAGAAAGCTGCAGAATGTTAAAATAAAATTTTGATAGGAGTTGATAAACATGGGCATGACCATGACGCAAAAAATACTAGCTCACCATGCTAAAATGGATGAAGTAAAGGCAGGACAATTAATAAAAGTTAAATTGGATTTAGTACTTGGAAATGATATAACAACGCCGGTAGCTATAAATGAATTTAATAAAATTGGTCTTAACAATGTTTTTGACAAAAATAAAATAGCTATTGTCCCTGACCATTTTACACCAAATAAGGATATAAAATCTGCAGAACAGTGTAAATATGTTAGAGAATTTGTAAAGAAGATGGAAATCAAAAACTATTTTGAAGTTGGAAGAATGGGAATTGAGCATGCTTTAATTCCAGAAAAGGGTCTTGCAGTTTGTGGAGATGTAGTAATAGGTGCAGATTCTCATACTTGTACCTATGGAGCTTTAGGTGCATTTTCTACAGGAATTGGTAGTACAGATATGGCAGCAGGTATGGCTACAGGAGAAGCTTGGTTTAAGGTGCCAGAAGCTATAAAATTTGTTCTTAAAGGAAAGCTTACTAAATGGGTAAGTGGAAAAGACGTAATACTTCATATTATTGGCATGATAGGAGTGGATGGAGCACTTTATAAATCCATGGAATTTACGGGTGAAGGAGTAAGTTCACTTACTATGGATGATCGTTTTACTATATGCAATATGGCTATTGAAGCAGGGGCTAAAAACGGAATTTTCCCTGTAGATGAAAATACTATAAGTTATGTAAAAGAACATTCAAAGAAAAATTATACTGTATATGAAGCAGATAGTGATGCTGAGTATAGCCAGGTTATAGAAATAGATTTATCAAAAATTCGTCCTACAGTGGCATTTCCACATATACCTGAAAATACAAAGACCATTGATGAGGTAGGGGACATAAAAATAGATCAGGTTGTCATAGGTTCCTGTACTAATGGTAGAATAGGAGATTTAAGGGCAGCAGCTAGCATTTTAAAAGGAAGAAAAGTTAATGAAAATGTAAGAGCTATTATTTTCCCTGCTACTCAAGCTATATATCTTCAGGCAATGAAAGAAGGACTTATTGAAATATTTATAGAAGCAGGGGCAGTGGTAAGTACTCCTACCTGTGGGCCTTGTCTTGGTGGACATATGGGAATACTGGCAGAAGGAGAAAGGGCAGTATCAACTACTAATAGAAATTTTGTAGGTAGAATGGGACATGTAAAGAGTGAAGTATACCTGGCAAGTCCAGAAGTAGCAGCAGCTTCAGCAGTAACAGGTAAAATTTCATCACCAGAGGAGGTAGTAAAATAATGATAAAAGGAAAGGCAATTAAGTATGGAGATAATGTAGATACGGATGTTATAATTCCAGCTAGATATCTAAATACCAGTGACCATAAGGAACTTGCTTCTCACTGTATGGAGGATATAGATAAAAATTTTTCAAAGAAAATAAATAAAGGGGATATAATGATAGCTGGTAAAAATTTTGGATGTGGTTCTTCTAGAGAACATGCACCTATAGCTATTAAAGCTTCTGGAATAAGTTGTATTATTGCTGAAACTTTTGCTAGAATATTCTTTAGAAATTCCATAAATATAGGACTTCCTATAATGGAATGTGAAGAAGCTGCAAAGGACATAGATGAAAAAGATGAAGTATCTGTAGATACAGTTTCTGGAGTAATCAAGAATATAACTAAAAACAAAACTTATAAAGCTGTTCCTTTTCCTGAATTTATGCAGAAGATCATAAAATCAGAGGGACTTATAAACTATATAAAAGAAGAGGTGGAAAACAAGTGAAGATAGCTATAATACCAGGAGACGGAATTGGAGAAGAAATAATTGCACAGGCAAAGAAAGTGTTAAAGGCAGCCTCTGTAAAATATAAATTTGATTTTGAATGTGAGGAAGTACTTTTAGGTGGTGCAGCAGTGGATGTCACAGGAGTTCCTCTTCCTGATAAGACTATTGAAGTTTGCAAAAAAAGTGACGCTGTACTTTTAGGCGCAGTAGGTGGACCAAAGTGGGATAGTTTACCTAGTAAACTTAGACCAGAAGCTGGTCTTTTGGGTATAAGAAAGGCCCTTGGGGTATTTGCAAATTTGAGACCTGCCATACTATTTCCAGAGCTTATATCAGCTTCAAATTTGAAACCTGAAGTGCTTGGCGGCGGTCTAGATATTATGATAGTTAGAGAATTAATAGGTGGAGCGTATTTTGGAGAGAAAAACAGAATAGATATTGAAGGTGGAAAAAAGGCATGGGACACTATAAGCTATACCAGCTTTGAAATAGATAGAATTACTAGAAAAGCTTTTGAAATTGCAAGAAAGAGAAATAACAGACTTACTTTAGTAGACAAGGCCAATGTACTTGAAAGTTCCAAGTTGTGGAGAGAAGTAGTGGGAAACATAGCAAAGGAATATGAGGATGTAGAAATAAACTATATGTATGTGGATAATGCTTCTATGCAGCTTATAAGAGATCCTAAACAATTTGATGTAATTTTGACTGAAAATATGTTTGGAGATATTTTAAGTGATGAAGCTTCAATGCTTACGGGTTCTCTTGGAATGCTGCCTTCCGCAAGTGTAAGGGGAGATTCCTTTGGATTATATGAACCTGTACATGGCTCTGCACCAGATATTGCAGGGCAGAATAAGGCAAATCCAATTGGAACAATTATGAGTGTTGCCATGATGCTTAAATATAGTTTTGATATGGAACAGGCCTATGAGGATATAAAAAATGCCATATCAAAGGTACTTAAAGAAGGTTATAGAACAGTTGATATAGCAAAAGAAGGTTCAAAATTAGTTAGTACAAAAGAAATGGGAGACTTAATAGTTAAGAATTTATAATGTAGAGTTTCTAAGTAGAAAGTTTACTTATACCAGCCATATACTAACAAAAATCATCACACTAAAAACTTTTTATAAGTCTAAAGTTCGGTATTTTGAAAATCTAAAGAAGCTTATATAAACTCGTACCTCAGACATATATAAGCTTCTAAGATTTTCTAAAATACCTCACTAAGACTTATAAAAAAAGTTTTTAAGTGTGATTTCTATTTTGTTAGTATATTTTATGTATAAGTTAAAATTTTATTAGAATTACTATAGAATTTATAAATTATGTTCCAGTTATTAAAATAAATGTATATTAAATATGCTATGTGTGATTTAATTTTTCCCAATGTTATTGTATTCTGAGAAGAATAAATGTCATTAACAGTATGACAATTATTTAAAATTGAAGTAGACTTTACTATGGTTATCCCTTTATGAGAAGTATTTTTCCAAAGTATATGAGGTTTGCTAGAAGATTTATAGCTTGAGAAGATATTAATACATTTTCAATAGTTGAGCTAAAACCTATAGCGTTTTTAACTTAAAAATAAAACTTATACGCAGGCATATTTTTACAATAATGAAGTTCTTTTAAATATTTTGCATATAAGTCTTAGAAAAAAATTCGTAAAAACTTAGAACTTTTGAATTGTCTGAGGTACGAGTTTTCAAAAGTTCTTAGCTTTTTTAGAATTTTTTACTTAGACTTATCAAAATATTTAATGAATTGAAGGTTGTAAAAAATATCCGTAGTATAAGTTTTATTTTTTGCTTAGAAACTCTATAAGGTAATTTACCTCAATTGATAACTATACTGTCCATCTTTTTCAACATTGTAAAAATCAGAATAATCTATGTCAAAAATATTTTTATGGATATTGCTTATATTTATTTTATTTTTTATGAGATATCCCAGTACGCCGCAGTAAGATATATCTCCAACTAGAAGTGCACCGTAAATTACTCCATCTTTGTGAACTATTTTTTGATAAACTCCATCTCCTTCTAACGTATCTACAGCATAACTTTCATCTGCTATATTTACATTACCAAGGGATACGCATGGAAGGTTAAATAAATTCATTGAGTTCTTCATGCCAAAAGTGTCATTTAACTCTTTATTTATACCTACCATGTTATAAGCAGCAGTTATTCCCTGTTTTACAGCTATAGGCCATATAGGAGCGGTAAAAGTAACATCTCCTGCAGCATATATATTATCTACAGTGGTTTTACAATGTTTGTCTATGACAATGCCTTTTTCAACTTTTATTCTGCTGTCTTTTATAAAGTTTACATTTGGTCTAACACCGGCAGCAACTATTATCATATCGCAGTCTATAGCAGTTGAATTTGATAGTACTGCTTTACTTACAAAGCCATCTTTATTTAAAACTACTTCTTCCAATTTAACTGAAGTAAAGACATCTATACCTTTTTCTTTTAACAACTTTTCATATATAGTGGATGCAGTTTTGTCCAGTTGAAGGGGGAGAATCCTATCTCCCATTTCTACAACTGAAATCTTTATATTTTTCACCATAAGACCTAAAAGAGCATCAATTCCTACAAGACCTGCACCAAGTATTACTACTTGTTTTGTGCTTTTAAGCTTATCTTGTATAGCAGTTACATCTTCAAAATTCCTAAGGGAGTACACTCCTTTAGCTTCTCTTAAATTTTTAACTGGGGGAATAAAGGAGGAAGCACCAGAAGCTATAAGGAGTTTGTCAAATTTGAAACTGCTGTTGTCTTGAAGTAAGACTTTTTTCTTATCAATATCAATATTGCTTACATCTGCATCTTTTATCCATTCTATATTATTTTTTTCAAAGAAATCAGAATCTACAAAATTTATAGTCTCTAAATTTCTACTTCCCTCAATTACCTTGTGGAGCATACATCTTGAATAAACTGCATCATCCTTTGAAATAATAGTTATTTTGGAGGATTTATCTAACTTTCTTAAAGTTTTAGCAGCATTTATTCCAGCAGCACTAGCTCCTATTATTACATATTTTGTATGAAAAAATATTTTTATTGTTAAACCACTCATAGGAGATCTGCCTCCTTTTCAATATAAATTGCTCCTGTTGGACAATTTTCAACGCATCTAGGTGTATCTCTGTCACCACACAGGTCACATTTAACTACTTTACTTTTGGTCTGAGTATCTGGTTTTAATACTCCGTAAGGACAGGACATGACGCACATAAAGCAGCTGGCACATTTATGCTCATCATAGGATACTATACCGCTTTTAGGGTCTTTAGTCATGGCACCGCTCATACAGGTCATTACACACTCAGGTTCGTCACAGTGACGGCAAAATATAGGAAGCTTGTTTCCATTATCATCTTTAGATATATGATTTCTACTTTCAAGAAATTCATTGCTGAGATCAAGATCAGAAAAAGATTTCCCATTTTCATTGTGCTCTGCCATACAAGCTAAAGTACAATTTAAACATCCGGTACATAAATCTTTATTTATCATTATTCTTTTCATGAGATCACCTTCTAAATTTTAATTAAGACCTAAGCTTTTCCTTCTTGCAAGTATGGTTTCTTCTAATTTATCTGCAGCTTTTATTACATCATCTTCTATTATAAGCTTGCCGCCTGTTAGATTTTCCATATCTTCACATAGTACTTTTGTTACCACTTTGCTTCCACCAATGAAAGGAGATATAGCAAGGTGAAGTGGTAATCCAAGGGCAAGACCAAAACTTCCATCTGCCAATGCTTGCTCTTCAAGCCATTGAGGTGCAGAAAGTACAAGTGGAAGCTGTGGAATATCTATTTTTAGGTATTCTGCTAGTTCTTTTGCTACAATTTCTAATCTTCCAATAGCAAGACATGGACCAAAATTTAGTACAGGTGGTATTCCTAGGCTCTTACATACTTCTTTTAAGCTATCTCCTGCAAGTTCAGCAGCTCCTGGAGACATAAGTCCTACATTTTCAAGTCCGCCACTTGAACAGCCTGCAGAAAGTACAATTATATTTCTCTTTATAAGTTCTTTTGTAAGTTCTACTGTAAATACATCGTGACCTTTGGCAGTTAAGTTTGAACAACCTACTATTCCAGCAACACCTTTAATTTTTCCAGCAGCAATTAAGTCAACTAGAGGTTTCCAGCTGCCACCTAAGAAGGATTTTAAGGAACCTTCACTTACACCTGTTATGACGTCATCAAAGCCGTGGTTTTTAGGAATATTCATTGTAACTTTAGATCTTCTTTCCTTATAACTTTCAATAGCTGTATCTATAACATGATTGCTTATTTTTTCTCTATCTTTAAAAGAGTATTCTACATATTCTGCATTTGATTTTTTAGCAACGTCATCCAGGCATATCATTTTAACCATGAATTTATCTGCTATCGGCTCGATGCCAGGAAGAGTACAGTTGAATTCAGATACTATTGCATCTATACCTCCGGTTGCTATTAAGGCTTCACTTGTAAAATTATTTCCTGCATGACCTGAGAAAACATCAGTATAGTATTTGCCTCTTAACTGTAAATCCTGTCCGACACAGGTACATCCAACTAGTTTGAATCCTTTAGCACCAACTGCTTGGGCTTTTTTTACAGCTTCAGGTTTTACAAGTTCTTCTTGAAGGTGGGCAATCATGGAGTGCTGATGACCTGTTATCATCAAATTTATATAATCCGTATCTACAACTTTAAAACCAACTTTTGCAGGTCTTATAGCAGGTTCACCTAAAACTATGTCATTTAATAAATTTGTAAGGGTAAGTCCATAAATCCCAGTGGATATTCCAAGTTTTAAACAATTTAGAAGCATATCTACAGGGTCACTGTTTAGATTTGTAGAAGTTTTTACTATACCATCAAAAACTTCTGATTTTGCACCGCCGGGCATTATATTTAATTTGTTCCAATTTTCCAGTCTAGGTGCATAAGCCAATTTGTTTATAACTTCCATTTTTTCAAACTTTGGTTTGTATAAGTCTTTTAACACGGCATCAGCTACTAGTACAGCTTTTTTATGTGGGTCAGATTCTGTTATACCGAGTTTTTCTGCCAGGGTATTGAGAGCATTCATTCCTTTTATCTCGCCACCGGTTTCACCTACGGATTTTACGTTTCTAGCTGTATTTTCGACTATGTGGATATAACATCCACTGCCGGCAGCTACAGCTCTAAGAAAGTTTCTTGCAACTATGGTATCAGCATTAGCACCACATACTCCTCTTGGAGCTTTAGGTGTTATCCTACAGGGACCGTTTGCACAGAGTCTGCAGCAGACTCCTAGCTGACCAAAACCACATTTAACACTTTGACTTTCTACCCTATGATGAGAAGTTTCTACACCATCTAGAGAACCTATAAACTTTTCAAGTACCTTATCTGCTGACTTACAAATTTTGTTATTTGACATAATAAAACCTCCAAACTATACTATTTAAGTATACTATTAAATTATTAAAATTACTGATTAAAACTAAATTCATAATCTAATCGGTAAAATGTATAAAGTAATCATAATTTGAAATAGAAATACAATAATGTTAATAACTTAATAATATTAATCAATATTATTTATCTACAAGTACAATTAACTATGAGATAATTGTTATCCAATAACAATAATATAAACCTTTTCGGTTTCCTTGTCAATACAAAATATAAAATAATTCTTATTTGGTTGAAAATTATATTATATTGATATAATAGAAGAATAGAGGTATTAAAAATTAAGGAGTAAAAACATATGACAAAAGTTTTGTTTAATGAATTGGGTATAAATGAAGGAATAACAGAAGGACTAAAAAAAGAAGGTATTGAATATGCTGCAGAAATACAATATAAAGCCATTCCAGAAGCTCTTTTGGGTAAAGATATAGTAGGAGAATCAGAAACAGGTAGTGGAAAAACGTTAGCTTATGTTGTTCCTATATTTCAAAAAATTGATTTTGAAAGTAAAGATGTTCAGGCATATATACTTGCACCTACACATGAACTTGTAATTCAAATACATAATGTAATAAAAAACTTAGCTGACAATTCAAATATTCCAGTTAGGTCTGCAGCTATAATAGGAAATGTAAATATAAAAAGACAGGTGGAAATTTTAAAAAGTGAAAAGCCGCATATAGTAGTGGGTTCTACAGGAAGAATACTTCAACTTATTAAAATGAAAAAACTAAAATCTCATACTGTTAAGACCATTGTAGTAGATGAAGCCGATAAACTTTTGGATAAGAATAACATAAATGATGTTAAAGCTATAATAAAAACTACGCTAAAGGAAAGACAATTAATGTTTTTTTCAGCTACAATAGATGATAGAACTTTAGATATAGCAAGGGATTTAATGAAAGATTACAAATTTATAAAGGCAGAACAAACAACTTCTATGAATGAAAACATAAAGCATATGTGTTTTATGTGTGAAAGAAGAGATAAAATATTAATTCTAAGGAAACTTGTTCATATATTAAATCCAAAGAGAGCCATTGTATTTGTAAATAAACCAGATGAAATAGAAATACTTACGGAAAAATTAAAATATCATAAATTAGGAGCAGAAGCTATATATGGAGCTGAAGACAAGAAAGTGCGCAAAAGAGCTTTGGAAAGTTTTAAACTAGGTAAAATTAATTTATTAGTAGCTTCAGATATAGCAGCAAGAGGACTTGATATAGAGGATGTAGATTATGTTTTCAGTTATGATATACCAGAAGATGCCGACAATTATTTACATAGATCAGGGAGAACAGCAAGAGCTGGCAAGGAAGGGACATCTATATGCATAATCACAAATAAAGAGCAGAAATTATTAAAACAATATGAAAAGGCATTTAATATAAAAATAGATTTAAAAGATATGTACAAAGGAAAAATAATAGAGCATAGATAAGAAAAAGGATTATTACTTATATTAAAGTTGACAAAAATGATCTCAGTGATAAAAAATCGCTGAGATCATTTTTTTAAATCCTTATAAAATCCTTAAAATTAGTATTTACAATTAACATGAATTGATAAGGGAGGATTTATAAAGATGGAAAAATATATTTTACAAACAAAAAATTTATGCAAAAATTTTAAGGGACAGCTAGCGGCAAATAATATTTCACTTGCAATAAAAGAAAATTCCGTTTATGGATTGCTTGGCCCTAATGGTGCTGGAAAATCTACTACATTAAAAATGATTACAGGGATACTTAAGAAAACTTCAGGTGAAATTATTTTTGAAGGACATCCCTGGAGCAGAAAAGATTTAAAGGATATTGGGGCACTAATTGAAGCTCCTCCACTATATGAGAATTTAACTGCAAGGGAAAATCTAAAGGTCAGAACTACACTACTTGGACTTAAGGAATCACGTATTGATGAAGTACTCCAAACGGTTGATTTAACAGATACAGATAAAAAGCGTGCAGGTCAATTTTCTATGGGTATGAAGCAGAGGCTTGGAATTGCTATTGCACTACTTAATCACCCTAAACTTTTAATTTTAGATGAACCTACTAACGGACTAGATCCTATTGGTATTCAAGATTTGAGAAATCTTATTCGTTCTTTTCCAGAGCAGGGTATAACAGTTATTTTATCTAGCCACATATTGTCTGAAGTAGAGCTTATTGCAGATCACATTGGGATTATTAGTAATGGAATTTTAGGATATGAAGCAAAAATTAATCCGGGTGAGGATCTAGAATCACTCTTCATGGAAGTAGTTAAAAAATCTAAAAGGGAAATGAGGTAATTAAAATGAGTTCATATTTGAAGGCAGAGAACTTAAAGTTAAAAAGGACAATGACAAAAAAACTTGTTTTGATTTTTCCAATTGTCACACTTTTTTTTGGCTTTATGACAGGAGTTTATTATCAATTAAATACATTTAATTGGTGGTATATGTTTATGCTGCCGGGGAGTGTTGCAGTTATCTGTGCACTTGTAAATCAAAAAGAAGAGAAGAAAATTAAATATAGAGCTATTTTTTCTATGCCTATTGATTTAAAAAAAGTTTGGGTTTCAAAAGTTATTCTTATAGCTGTTTATGTTTTATTTTCTTGTATTCTTTTGGTGTTAGGAGTTGGTATAGTAGGAAAATATGTTTTGCCAAAAGTTATTTCAAGTTTTGCTTTAAGTTCTATAGTTACTATTCCAGGTATAAATGCAATTACAGCAGCTATTGTTATTGCAATAACGTCACTATGGCAAATTCCACTTTGTCTATTTTTAGCTAAGAAATTTGGATTTTTTGTACCGGTTATTTTAAATGTTGCAGTAGGTATAGGCCTTAATGGGACAATGGCTGTGAAATCCATCTGGTGGCTGTGCCCGTACAGTTGGACGAGTCGTCTTATGTGTCCTATACTCGGTGTACTTCCAAATGGGCAGTTGCCAATAGGAAAAGATACAATAATGCTTAGACCAGGTGTTATTCCAGTAGGAATTGTGTTATCTATTTTACTATTTGTTGTACTACTTACTGCTACATCAAGTTGGTTTAAAAATCAGGAGGTGGTATAAAATGTTGTCATTATTTAGAGCTTTACGGGCTGACTTTCAAAAATTAAAACATACTCAAATATTTTGGATTCACATTGTAATTCCGATAATAGGTGCATTATTTTTTCTGGTCTGTTACAATTTATTTAACAAGGTAGAGAATATTGAGAAGCACGTACTTTATTTTGAATTACTTGGCATGGTTTTTCCACTTCTAATTGGAATAATTTGCAGCATGGTTGTTTCACAAGAAGAACAAGCAGGTCAATTTCAAGTATTGCTCGGCAGCACAAAATCAAGAAGTATTTCATGTTTAAGTAAGCTGCTTACCTTGATTTTTATGGGAATGCTTTCTTTATTTTTAGCTCTTGGTATAGTGCTTTTTGGACTAAAATTGTTTTTACATGTATCCAACGTTCCTTATTTATTATATTTTCAGGTGTTTGGATGGCTTATTTTTAGTAATATATTTATTTATATATTGAGTTTTTTTATCAGTTTAAAGTTTGGCAGAGGAGCATCCATTTTTTTGGGAATTGCAGGTATGCTAATTGCTGCGCTAATGATTACAGGACTGGGAGATAGATGCTGGATGTATCTTCCCTGGGCATGGGGTGTAAGGTTTTGTGATTTTGCTACTTTGTATTTTGCGCCTGCAGCTATGCATAAAGAAATTCCTTATATTTTATATAGTATTCGAAAAGCATCGTACATTACAGGTGCATATACTTTGGGAATATTGATGCTGGAACTTTTATGGTTTCAGTTTTGGGAAGGACGCAAGTGTGATGAGTAATCAATTCACAATGTACGATGCACAATTCACAATTAAGGATAATTTTCTGTTGTCACATAAAATCTAAAATATAGCACTATTGAAGCAAAGCTTCAATAAGCTTGAAATTTTAAATTTTTCGCAGCACAGCGGAGAAAAATCTACCGAAATTGTGCATTGTGAACTGTGAATTGTGCATTGATTTGAAGGGGGATAGCTATGGCCAAGATTCTTGTAATAGATGATGAAGAGGACATTTTAGTGCTTGTAAAAAATGTTCTTGCGAAAGATGGGCATGTCGTTACAATTGTCAATAATCCAAAAAAATTTTTGATTAACGAGTACACAAAATATGATCTCATTTTATTGGATGTTATGATGCCGGATATAGATGGTTTTGAATTATGTGAGAAAATCCGTGATATAGTGGATTGTCCAATTTTGTTTTTAACTGCTAAAACTATGGAAGATGACGTAATGTTTGGACTTGGAATAGGTGGGGATGATTATATAAAAAAACCTTTTAGTACAGGAGAACTTCGTGCTAGAGTAAATGCCCACCTGAGAAGAGAAAAAAGAGAAAAACATAATATGATTTCTATTTCTGGTATGAAATTCAATTTGACAAGCAAGGAAATTATTATAGAAGATAAAAAAGTGCCTATGACAAAAAGTGAATATGCTATTTGTGAATTTCTTGCACACAGCAAGGGACAGGTGTTTACAAAAGAGCAAATTTACGAAGCTGTATACGGATATGAAAGGGAAAGTGACAGCTCAGGTATTGCAGAGCATATAAAAAACATAAGAGCAAAGCTTGCTATTTTTGATTTATCTCCAATTAAAACGGTTTGGGGGATTGGCTATAAATGGGAATAAATAAAAAAACAGTTACAATGAGAGGGATTTTTTTTAGATATCTGATAACTTTAGCTATTATATTTATTGTTGTTTCAGCATTGTATATTGAATTTGTTTTTTTGCTTATAAATGCTAATGTATTTTTACCTGCAAATTATAGTGAAAATTTAGTTTCAAATGTAAAATCTAAACTTCAAACAGCACCTACTATAACAGAAAATATGATTCCTAAAGGATGTAAATTTGTTGTTTTTGATAAAAGTTATAGAGTGGTTAAAACAGATTTAAATTCTAAAGATTTAGACGAAGCTAAAAGGTATGCAAGGGGAGAGGGATATAATAACCATTGGGAGACAAAACAGTATTATATTATACAAAGAAAAGATGGTTTATGCATACTTCAGTATTATATTATAATGAGATATAGTTCTGACTTTTTAAATAGTAATCTACCTAATCCCCAAGGAATGTTTGTTTTGGTGTATATTTTTTTATTTGTTACAATTATTTTTATAATTTCAACACTTTATGCACGAAGGCTAAAGAAACAGTTAAATCCCTTACTTGAAGTATCAGAAAAAATCAAGGAACAGGATTTGGATTTTGAGATAACTCATTCAAGGATAAAAGAATTTGACAGCGTTTTATTGTCACTGTCAGATATGAAAGAGGAATTAAAAAAATCCCTAAAAGAGCAGTGGCACATTGAACAGGATAAAAGAAAGCAGATTTCAGCTCTTGTCCATGATATAAAAACACCCCTTGCGGTTATTAAGGGCAATGCAGAATTATTAATAGATTCACCTTTAAATGAGGAACAGAAGGAATATACAGCATTTATTCATAAAAATTCTAATCAAATTGAGAAATATATAAAAATACTTATTGAATTATCTAGAGCAGAAGAAGGGTTTTGCATACAGCCATGTAAAGTGAATACAAGTGAGTTTGTAGAAAATATTCATAATCAATTAAATGCACTTGCGTGTACAAAAAAATTACAAGTTGAATTTGAAGAAGAGTGTTTGCCTAAAGAAATTGTAGTTGATCAAAGTTTATTATACAGGGCAATTATTAATGTCATTTCTAATGGTGTAGATTATTCACCAGATAATAGTAAAATTTATTTTAAAGCCGCAGGCTTTCAGGATAACATATGCTTTACCGTTACTGATAGTGGTAAAGGTTTTTCAAATAAAGACATTAAATTTGCTGCAGCACAATTTTATATGGGTGATAACAGTAGAACGTCTAAAACACATTACGGTATGGGATTATTTATTGCCTATTCTATCTTAAAACAGCATAAAGGAGAGCTCCATATTGGAAACTCGCCTGTTACAGGAGGAGGACAAGTCACTCTTGAAGTTCCAGTAGAATGAAATTTATATGATATTTTTTGAAAATAAATTTGCATAATTTAAATATTACTTATATAATAATTTTGAAGTTAACTACCTTCTTTTTTGAGAAGGTTTTTTTTCGTAAATATATATGGAAATGTGTGAAAGGGGAAATTTTATGGAGGGCAAAGAAAGAAATGTCTATGATGTAAACTCCTTAACTTCATTGGAGAAACTTGAACCAGTACGTGTTAGACCGGGAATGTACATAGGTTCAACTGGCAGTAAAGGTCTCCATCATTGCATATGGGAGCTTTTGGACAATGCTATAGATGAAATTTCCAATGGATTTGGAGATAGGGCATATGTTACATTAAACAAGGATGGCAGCGTGTCAGTGCAGGACAACGGAAGGGGAATACCTACTGGAATTCATCCTGTAAAGAAAAAGAATGGAGTGGAAATGGTGTTTACTGAACTTCATACAGGAGGAAAATTCAATAATTCAGTGTACAAGACTTCAGGTGGTCTTCACGGTGTAGGGGCAGCAGTAGTGAATGCTCTGTCTACCTGGATGGAAGTAGAGATCAGGCAAAAGGGGCATGTATATAAACAAAGATTTGAATATGCCTATGATAAGTCACTAAAGAAAAATATGCCTGGTACACCAGTAACGGGCATTAAAGTAATAGGAGATACAGATGATACAGGTACAAAGGTAACCTTTATGCCTGATAGTAAAGTTTTTTCTACCACTGATTTTAAAATCGATGTAATAGATGAAAGGTTAAAAGAGTTGGCCTTCCAAAATAAAGGTATAACTTTAAAATTAATTGATAATACAGGAGAAGAAAGCATAGAAAGGGAGTACCATTCAGAGAGGGGACTTCTGGATTTTATAGATTATTTAAATGAGAGTAAAACACCTATTCATAAGAATCCAATACTATTTGAAGGTGAAAGAAAGATAAATGATTTAGGTATGCATGGAGAGGTATGCATGCAATTTACGGATTCTACTACCTATCATATAGCAAGTTATGTAAATAATATTCCTACTACAGAATCAGGAACCCATGAAAGTGGATTTAAAACGGGTATGACAAGAGCGTTTAAAGAATGGACTAAAAAATTAAATTTACTCAAGGAAAAAGATAAGGAATTTGAAGGGGACGACTTAAGAGAAGGAATGACAGCTATAGTTAAGATAAAAATAACTAATCCTATATTTGAAGGTCAGACCAAGACAAAGCTTGGAAATACAGAAGCCTATACTATGATGAATGATCTTGCCTATACAAAGCTTTCAGAATGGATAGAAGATAATAAAGAGATAGCATCTGCTATAATAAATAATGCTCTCCATGCTGCAGCAAGAAGAGAGAAGATAAAAAAGATAAATGATGCGGAAAAGAAAAAGATAGGCAAAGGTGCGGCTCCTCTTGCTGGGAAAGTTGCAGTATGCACATTAAAGGATTCTTCAAAATGTGAATTTATAGTAGTTGAAGGTGATTCTGCGGGAGGTTCTGCAAAACAGGCCAGAGATAGAAGATTCCAGACTATAATGCCTTCTAAGGGTAAAATTATGAATACGGAAAAGCAGAAGCTTGAAAACGTCCTTGGAAGTGAAGAACTTAAGATATTTAATACTGCTATAGGTACTGGAATACTTGAAAATTATAATGAAAGTGACTTAAAATATGATAAAATTATAATTTTAAGTGATGCAGATGTAGATGGATATCATATAAGGTCCCTTTGGATGACTTATATATATAGATATATGAGACAGCTCATTTCAAATGGTCACCTTTATATAGCACTGCCGCCACTTTATAAAGTATATAAGCAGAATAAAGGCAAAGAGATAATTAAGTATGCCTATAGTGATGAGACACTGCCAGATGCAAAAAAGAAAATAGGAAAAGGTGTGCTTGTACAGAGATACAAAGGACTTGGTGAAATGAATCCAGACCAGCTCTGGGAAACTACTTTAAACCCTGAAACGAGAACACTGCAGCAGATAACTATAGATGATGCTGCTAAAGCTGAAAAGATGGTATCACTTTTAATGGGAGATGTAGTTGCGCCTAGAAAAAAATATATGTATAAATATGCACAATTTTAGATAATTCACAGTTCACAATGCACAATTCACAGTTGCTGAAATTTTACAGGTGAAACTGAAAGAATCGGAGGAAATGGATTTGGTTAAGAACACAGTAATTCCAAAAGATAACAATATAATAAAAATTCCTATAGAAGAAGCTATGCCGGACAATTATCTTCCTTATGCAGTAGAAGTGGCAAAGGACAGGGCACTTCCTGATGTTAGAGATGGGTTAAAACCTGTACATAGAAGGATAATATATGGGTCATATATGTTAAAGGCCTTTCCAGATAAACCATATTACAAGTCTGCCAGGATAGTAGGAGACATCCTTGGAAAATATCATCCTCATGGAGATACTTCCGTATATGACGCCATGGTAATACTAGCCCAGGATTTTACAACAAGGATGCCAATTATAGATGGTCATGGAAATTGGGGAAGTCAGGATGGAGATAGTGCAGCTGCCATGCGTTATACAGAAGCAAGACTTACACCTATTGCTATGGAGATGATAAGAGATATAGAAAAAGGTGTAGTAAATATGGTGGATAATTATTCTGGCTCTGAAAAGGAACCGGAAGTTCTTCCTGCAAGATATCCCAACTTACTTGTAAATGGAGCTTTTGGAATAGCCGTAGGTCTTGCCACTAACATACCACCACATAATTTAAGGGAAGTAATAGATGCGACTGTAGCATATATTGATGATAGAGACATAACTGTAGAAGAACTTATGAATTACATAAAAGGACCGGATTTACCTACAGGAGGAATAATTATAGGTAAAAAATCTATGATTTCAGCCTATGAAACAGGAGAAGGAAAGGTTACACTAAGGGCCAAGACTTCTATAGAGAAATTGGACAGCGGAAGACTTGGAATAGTTATTACAGAGTTCCCTTATAGAAGGAGTAAGGCAAAATTACTTCAGGTAATTTCTGAAATGACTGCAGACAAAAGGTATGCTAGGGCACTAGAGCCTATATCAGACATAAGGGATGAATCTGATAGAAGTGGTATAAGAGCAGTAATAGAATTCAAAAAATCTACAGATATGAAATTGGCTCAGAAGATTTTAAAATATTTACTAAAGAAAACGGATCTTCAATGCAATATATCTTTTAATATGGTAGCATTAGGAGACGGAAAGCCGATAACTATGGGGTTAAAACTCATATTGAAATATTATGTGGAATACCAAAAGGAAATCATAACAAAGAGAACTAAAAGGGAGTTGGAAGAAGCAAAAAAGAGATTTCATATCGTAGAGGGATTTATAAAAGCTCTAGGTATAATGGATGAAATTATAAAGACTATTAGAAGCTCTAAATCGAAAAAAGATGCTGCTTCAAACCTTATGGAACAGTTTGATTTTACATACCCACAGGCGGAGGCTATATTGGAGCTTATGCTGTACAGGCTCACTGGACTTGAAATAGATTCTTTTGAAAAAGAACATGAAAAACTTTTGAAGGTTATAAAAAAACTTACTAAAATATTGGAAAGTGAGAAGGAAATTTTAAAAGTTATAAAAAAGGAACTTATTGAAGTTGGAGAAAAGTATGGGGACGATAGAAGAACTGCTATTGTTGAAGAAGATGAAAAGGCAAAAATAGATGTAGATGAAATTATAATAGATGAAGATGTAGTTATCACTATGTCAAAAGAGGGATATATAAAGAGGACCTCTTTAAAAAGTTATAATCGCTCTAGTGGAAAAGTTGAAGATATAGAATATAGAGAAGGAGATTTCAACGAGTATTTTATAAATTCCAGCACAAAAGATACCCTTATGTTCTTTACAGATTCTGGTGATATGTATAGGATTAGAGGAATGGATATCCCTGAGCTTAAGTGGAAGGAAAAAGGAGAAAAGCTGGATAACTTGATAAAAGGGATTGATTTAGAAGAAAATCACATAACTGCAGTATACAGTATAAAAGATTTTAATTTGCAAAAGGATTTTGTGTTTTTTACTAGCATTGGTGGAATAAAAAGAACGGGAATTGAGTTATTCATCACAAATTATACAAAACTTATGGCATTGAAATTAAAAAATGGGGAAAAACTTATAGGGGTAGAACTTGTTGATAGAAGTACAAATGTAGAATTTATAAAAGTAGAAACTAAATCCGGACTTGAGTTTACGGTAAAAAGTCCAGAACTTAATTTAGAAGATAGAAATATAGTTACTACACCACTTGTTACATTACAAGGAGAAGATTTTGCAGTAAAGATGGATTTTTCAACAGAGCCAGAATATAAGGAGTTTTATATAAACATAAATAAGTCTGGAATAATTAAAGTTTTAAATTCAGGAAAATCTTCTAAAAGTGTGTTTACCAATTCTTTAAGTTACATATTGATATTTACATTAGATGGAGAAGTCTTTTCTATACCTGCTTTTATGCTTCAGAACGTAGATAATAGTGGCATAGATATTAAGGTACTTATGAATAATATAGATGTAGGTAACATATTAAAGATAATTTCTGTGGAGAATTTTGATTGCGGATATGTATACTTTTTTACCCAATATGGTATGGTAAAAAAGACTGCATTAATGGAATTTAAACAGGTTGCTGGATGTTCTACTGCTTATAAATTTAAGGATAAAAAAGATTCTCTTGTAAATGTAGAATACAGTGACAAGGAAGAAATAGAAATATTTTTAATAACTGAAAGAGGAATGGGAATAAAGTTTAAAGCAAATACCGTAAATGCTATGGGAAAATTAGCTGCAGGTGTTACAGCTATAAGTTTAAAGGAAGATGATAAGGTATCATATTGTTTCCTTATAGATGGTAATGATAGCAAAGATTATAAGCTAAACCTAATTTCTGAAAAAGGAAACAAAGAGCAAATAAATTTAAAAGATGTAGTCCTTCAAAATAGAGCAGGAAGGGGAAAAAGCATCATGCTTATAGTTATGGACGATAAGGTTAAAAAAGTCCACATTAACTATTAATTTTTCATTCTTAACTATTAATTTAAAGAGAGTCTTACTTTAAAAGAACTAACATAACTGGTTCTTTTAAAGTAAGACTCTTTTCTATGAGTTTTGAAATAAAATATTAAATACTCAACTTTTCACTAATAAACTATATATAGTATAATTGAATTATAGTAAGAAACTATTAAGCTGAAGAATGTAAAAAATATCCGAAGTATAAGTTGATTTTTTGCTTAGAAACACATATGCGAAAAGGAGAAAAAATAATGATAAACGTTGTTAATAATTCAAATAATCCATATTTTAACCTTGCCCTTGAGGAATATTTTGTGAAATATAAAGATTTAAGAGAAGATATATTAATATTGTGGCAGAATGAACCAGTTATAGTAGTTGGTAAAAATCAAAATACTTATGAAGAGTTAAATCTGGAATATGTAGATAAAAACAATATTAAAGTTGTGAGAAGGTTGTCTGGTGGAGGTGCAGTATACCATGATCTTGGCAATTTGAATTTTACTATAATAAAAAATAAATCCAAACTTCATAAAAACGATTTCTCTTTCTTTTCACTACCAGTAGTGTCCTGTCTAAATAAATTGGGAGTTAAAGCAACTTTCAGTGGCAGAAATGACATTTTAATAGATGGAAAAAAGTTTTCTGGTAATTCACAGTATTTTCATAAGGAAAAGTTATTGCATCATGGAACTATTTTATTTTCAAGTGATTTAACTATATTGTCAAAGGCATTAAAAGTAAAAAAAGAAAAATTTGAATCTAAGGGAATAAAATCGGTAAAAAGCAGAGTTACAAATATAAGTGAACATATTGATAAAGGGTTATCACTTATAAAATTTAAAGATATGTTAATTCAATGCTTTTTTGAAAGCAGAAAAGAGAATCCTAAAAATTATGTTTTAAGTGAGGAAGATACGAAAAAGATAAATGAACTTGTTAACAATAAGTATGGCACCTGGGAATGGAATTTTGGAAAATCTCCTAAGTTTAATTATAATAAAGAAATGAGATTTGATGCAGGAAGTATATGTGTAAAGGTAAATGTAATTGATGGAATGATGAAGGAATTTAAAGTAGAGGGCGACTTCTTTGAGGAAAATCCTATAAAGGAAATGGAAGATCTATTTATTGATAAAAAGTTTAATATTGAAGAGATAAAAAATATTATAGAAGAAAATGATGTGTCAAAGTATATTTTAAAACTAACTAATGATGACTTTATGAAATTATTTTTATGATTTTATATGTATAATTATCAATTTAATACTGTGCTATAATTGATTTGAGGTGGTTGTATTATGAAAAAGGCTATAGTTTTACTTGCAAGAGGTTTTGAGGAAGTAGAGGCTTTAACTTGTGTAGATATTTTGAGAAGAGGTGGGATACACTGTATAACTTGTTCTATAAATTCTGAAGATGATGTAATGGGTACCCATGAGATACATGTAAAGGCTAACAGCCTATTAGAAAAAACCAATACGGATAAATATGATGCTTTAATAATACCTGGTGGAATGCCTGGAGCAGCTAATTTGAGAGATAACCATCAGGTTATACAAGTTGTAAAAGACTTCAATAATTCTAAAAAGATAGTAGCTGCTATTTGTGCAGGACCTATAGTATTAAAAAAAGCAGGTATTATTGAAAATAAGAAGGTAACTTCCTATCCAGGATATGAAAATGATATAGCACCTGTAAGCTATAGTGAGGATGTAGTGGTTCAAGATGAAAATATTATAACAAGTAGGGGCCCTGCTACTGCCATGCATTTTGCCTTTAAAATTTTAGAAAATTTGGCAGATAGGGATACTTTGGAAAAGTTAAAGAAAGATATGCTTTTTAATTTAGTTTGACAGTATTATAATATAAATAGAAAATATGAAATACATATGGAGGCATAACTTGCAAGAATATATACTGGGTAACGGGTTGAAATTGTTATATGAATATAGAGCAGCAAAAGTAACTTCCCTCTGTATAGGTTTTAATGCAGGGGCATTAGAGGAAGAAAAAAAAATTCATTTAGGTACAGCTCATGCAGTAGAACACCTTATATCTAAGGGAAGTAAAAATAGAAGTGAAAATCAGATAAATTTTGAAATTGAAAGTATATTTGGATTTGAAAATGCTATGACAAATTATCCCTATACAATTTACTATGGTACATGTCTCTCAGAGGATTTGGAAAGAGCAGTTGAACTTTACAGCGACCTGCTCTTGAATCCTCTTTTTTCAACTAAAGGTTTTAAGGAAGAGATAAATGTTATACTTCAGGAAATTAAAGAATGGGAAGATGATATGTATAGGCATTGTGAGAGTACTCTTTTTAGAAATTCCTTTAAAAGAAGAAGGATAAGAGAACTTATAGTAGGCAATAAAAACAGCATAGAATCAATTACTTTAGATGAAATAAAAAGTTTTTATCATGACTTTTATTTTCCTGAAAATTGTACCATTTGTGTATGTTCGTCTTTAAATATTAATTTTATTATAGATATAATAAGCACATATTTTGGATTATGGAAAAGTGATTTAAAAAAATGTGTGTATGAAAAAAGTTTGTGCGAGGCAGTGAGAACTGGAGTATTTGAAGAAATTGTACCAGGTATAACTGGAGCTAAAATTCAATATATATTTGATATACAAAATTTAAATCAGAAGGAATTCAAAGCGCTGCTTCTTCTTAATGCTGCTTTTGGACAAGGAACAGATAGTATTCTTTTTAATAAGATAAGGACAGAAAATGCACTGGCTTATGAAGTTGGAAGCAGCATAAAAAATGAAAGGGGAATAAAACTTCTTTCTATAAACATGGGCACTTCTTTTGAAAATGTAAAAAAAGCAATTTCTATAACTTCCGATACAATAGACAAATTGAAATGTTTAAAAGGGTACTTTACTGGGGCTAAAATAAAGGCTTTAAGTAAAAGTATAAATTTAAAGAGAGAAATAAAATTTGAAAGATCCGTTGAATTTTGTAAAGAAGTTGTTACTTCTGAACTTATGCAAAGAGGGTGCAGATATGATGGTTATTCAAATATATATAATTTAGATGATGTTCGAGAAGAAGATATAATTGGAGTTGCAAACAAGGTTATGGTTAAACCCTCTATACAGATTTTAACTGGAAACTAAATCAATTCACAATGCACGATGCACAATTCACAATTAAAGATGATTTTCTGTTATTACAGAAAATCTAAAAATTTAGTGCTCATATCACTTAGTTTTTGGACTTTTCTCAGCATTAACGGAGAAAAGTCTACCGAAATTGTGAATTGTGAACTGTGAATTGAGCATTGGTTTACTAAAAAAGGGGGGTATTGTTATTGCAGGCAAAGTGGATGTTAAAAAGGTGTAAAAAAGACGTAAAAGCTATTGGCAAAATGGCAGGGATAAGTGAAGTTGTAGCTTCAATTCTTGTAAATAGGGAAATAGAAACACAGGGAGAGATAAAAAGTTTTATAAATCCCTCCATGAGAGATCTCCAGAATCCGCTGCTTATGAAAGATATGGAAAGAGGCGTAGATATAATATATAGTGCTATAAAAGAGGAAAAAAATATAGCAGTATATGGAGATTATGATGTGGATGGAGTAATGAGCACTTACATATTATATTGTGGACTTTTAAGGTGTGGTGCTAGGGTAAAATATCATATTCCTGACAGAATTACAGAAGGTTATGGAATAAATATCCATAGTATAGAAAAACTTAAAGAAGATGGAATACAGCTTATAATAACTTGTGACAATGGAATTTCGGCACTGGATCAAATTAAAAGGGCTGTGGAATTAAACATGCAGGTAGTCATAACTGACCATCATGATATACCTTTTTCAGATGAAGATGGAAAAAGAAAATTTCTAATTCCTGAAGCAGATGCTGTTATTGATCCAAAACAGGAAGACTGCAAATATCCTTTTAAAAAACTTTGTGGAGCAGGGGTTGCTTTTAAATTTATTCAGGTGCTTTATGATAAATTTAATATAAAAAAGGAAGAGGCACTTAAATTTATAGAGTATGCAGCTATTGGAACTATATGTGATGTAGTAGATCTCATAGGTGAAAATAGAATTATAGCTAAAAAAGGCCTTGAAATGTTAAATAACACAGAAAATTTAGGAATAAGGGAACTTATAAAAGAAACTTCATTAGAAGATAAAACCTTGAATTCTTATCATATAGGATTTGTAATCGGACCTTGCATAAATGCTACAGGAAGGCTCGAAAGTGCAGCTTTAGCACTGGAACTTTTACTTTGTAAAGATCCGGATAGGGCATATGAACTTGCTAAAAAACTTCATGAATTAAATATTCATAGGCAGGATATGACGATTAACAGTTTAAATAAAATAATAGATAAAGTTGAAAAGTCAGATTTGAAAAAAGACAAAGTACTTGTGGTATATGAAAAAGGAGTACGTGAAAGTATAGCAGGAATAGTTGCAGGAAGGCTTAAAGAAAGATATAATGTACCTTCTATTGTAATAACTAATGGAAAAGATTTTTCTAAGGGATCAGGTAGATCTATTGAAGGTTATAATATGTTTGAAGAACTTGTAAAATGTAAGGAGCTAATGTACCAATTTGGAGGCCATCCTTTGGCAGCAGGATTGTCTATAGAAGAAGAAAATATAGATAAGCTTAGAGATAGATTAAATAAAAATTGCAAACTTACAGATGAGGATATAATACCTAAGATTAGAATAGATAAACAGGTTCCCTTAAACAGCATATCTTTTAAAATGATAGAAGATATAAAGAGATTAGAGCCTTTTGGCAAAGGAAATTCTACACCTGTATTTGGAGAAAAAAGTGTGGATGTATTCAGAATTTATTTCATAGGTAAGGACAAAAATACTTTGAAACTATTCTGCAGGCTGAAAAATAGTTTAAACAAAATTGATGCACTATCTTTTGATGGAGGGGAAAAGTTTAGACAATTGGTATTTAAAGCTTATGGAAGCAGGGAAGCTTATAAAATTTTAAATAATGATTTTAAAAATCTAAAAATGGATTTTATATATTTGCCTTCTGTTAATGAGTATAAAGGAAATAGAAATATACAGCTTATATTAAAAGATTTTAGATTATCATAAAATAGAAATAACACTTGATTTATATTTTTTAAAATTGATAAACGGAGAGATTATATATGAAAACTGCAAGACATACAAAAATACTTGAAATTATTAATTCAAAGGATATAGAAACACAGGAGGAGCTAGTAGAAGAGCTTAAGAATGCGGGAATAGAAGTAACTCAAGCCACTGTGTCAAGAGATATAAAAAAATTAAAAATTATAAAAGTAGTGGGCCAAAATGGAAAATCGAAATATTCTGTTATAAGGCATACAGGAAAATTGTTTCCTGATAAAATAGTAGCTATATTTTCACAAACAATTATTGATGTACAAACTATGAAAAATTTTGTCGTCATAAAAACCTTATCTGGTTCAGCTAAGGCAGCAGCGGAAGCGGCAGATTCTTTAGCTTTTAATGGGGTTGTTGGTACTGTAGCTGGAAATAACACATTATTTGTAATAACAACAGATGAAAAAGCAGCCTTGAGTTTGGCTAAAAAAATTAAAAACATGATTTCTAATCAATAATATTTCTTAGAAAACTCAATTCATGAAATAAGACTTTTTTTGACTTTTATCATAGTAATTTTTAAAATATTTGCTAAAAAATGCTCTGTAAGGTATAATTATTCTGTAAAATATAATAACTACTACAGTGGTTATTATATTTTACAGAATAGTTGTATATTGGTAATGTTCAAATATAGTAAGAGTGTTACAGTAGGTAGCCAGCAGATAAATATTTCAATATTATCAGTAATTTAGGAGGAGTATTCTGTGAACTTTATTAAAAAAAGTGAAAACGATTTTAAAAATTCCAGTAAAAGTTGTGGGTATTTTATGAGCTTATTTCGAAAAAGAAATGTGAATAATCTTGAAAGTTCTGTAGAGGCCAATGGATTAAAAAGAAAATTGAATGCTATTGATATAGCGGCCCTTGGACTTGGAGCAGTAATTGGAACTGGAATATTTGTTGTAACTGGACAGGGGGCACATATGGCAGGACCAGCAGTTGTAATTTCCTATTTAATCGCAGCAATAACCAGTACTTTATGTGCACTTACATATGCAGAACTTGCTACTATGTTTCCGGTTTCAGGAAGTACATATTCTTATTGCTATGTTGCCTTTGGAGAAATAATAGCATGGATTGTAGGATGGAATTTAATACTTGAGTACCTAGTATCTGCAGCTATAGTAGCGTCAGGGTGGTCCTCAGTATTTGTAGGAATTTTAAAATTATACAACATATATTTGCCTGATACCATTACCAAATCTCTTTTGTCAGGTGGCATAATTGATTTGCCAGCTGTACTTCTTATTATTTTTATAACATATGTGTTGTATAAAGGTGTTTCAGAGAGTAGTAAAATAAATAACATTACTGTAATTATTAAAATTGCTGTAATCGTTATTTTTATAGCGTTAGGTGTACCACATATAAATGTAAAAAATTATCATCCATTTGCGCCATTTGGATTTAAAGGAATAATGACAGCTTCTTCTGTTATATTTTTTGCTTATATAGGTTTTGATACAGTTTCAACTTCTGCAGAGGAGAGCATTAATCCTAAAAGAGATGTTCCAATTGGACTTATGATTTGTATGACAGTAATTGTTGTATTATATTTGACTATTTCTTTAGTATTAACTGGAATAGTTCCATTTGTGAAAATAGATGTAAACAATGCTCTCCCTTTTTCATTATCACAAATAGGAATTAATTGGGGATCTGTGTTAGTTAGTGTAGGAGCTGTGGTAGGTATGATTTCAACACTGCTTGTAACATTATACGGTCAAATTAGAATATTTATGACTATGTCAAGAGATGGATTAATTCCTAGTGCATTTTCTAAGATAACAAGCAAAAATGGGATACCAGGTATATGTACAATACTTACAGGTATTATAACGGGAATCCTTTCGGGTTTTTTGCCATTTAATATACTTATGGATTTATGTAATATAGGGACATTATCTGCATTTGTTATGGTATCTATAGGTGTAATAATTTTGAGAAAAACCATGCCAAACGCTGAGAGAAAGTTTAGATGTCCAGGAGTTCCATTTACACCAATTTTAACAGTAGCTTTTTGTTTGTATTTAATGGCTGGTTTACAACCTTTAACATGGATGAGATTTTTAATTTGGACAATAGTTGGTTTAGCAATTTACTTTTTATATGGAATTAAGCATAGTACTTTAAATTATTGAAATATATATATAATTTGTAAAATAAAATTTAGGAAGATAATCTTAAGATATCCTCCTAAATTTTATTTTTTTATAAAAAATTTTTTGAATATTTATAAAAAATGTGCATATAAAAATCCAATAGGAATAATAAATGTCATTTTTATGAATAATAAACATTCAAATACATGTATAAGTATGTCAAAAATCAAAAAAAAATAGAAAAATAAGGATTGACAACGTTATCTTGTTAACATACAATAATAACTGTAGTAACCACCTAGATGGTTACCAATGCGATTAGTACTATAGCATTATTAAATGAAACTTTAATATATATACTTTGAAATTAAGTAATGTTGAGTTATCGAAATATTAGATGGGAGGAAAAATTAAGATGGAAACTAAAGTTTTAAGAAGAGATTCAGAAGTTACTTCTGAAAATGGTACTTCAAAAACAGCTTTAAATGTTACTTCAGAAATAGGGAAATTAAAAACAGTCTTATTGCATAGACCAGGCCAAGAAATAGAAAATCTTACTCCAGAATTATTAAATAGGTTATTATTTGATGATATTCCTTACTTGAAAATAGCCCAGCAGGAACATGATGCATTTGCTGACATATTGAGAAATAAAGGTGTTGAAGTTCTTTACTTGGAGAATTTGGCAGCAGAATCTCTATATGACACAGATACTAAGCTTAATTTTATTAGCGAATTTATTGACGAAGCTAAAGTAGAAAGTCCTGCATTAAAAGACGCACTTACAGAGTATTTTTTAAGATTATCTAATAAAGATATGATTGACAAAATGATGGCAGGAGTTAGAAAAGAAGAACTCAAAGATTATAAGAGATTTTCTCTTTATGATCAAGTAAATGATTCATATCCATTTATATGTGATCCAATGCCAAATCTATATTTTACAAGAGATCCATTTGCAACTATAGGAAATGGTATTACATTAAACCATATGAGAACAGAAACTAGAAATAGAGAAACTATATTTGCTAAATATATATTTAGATATCATCCTAGATTTAAGGATTGTAATATACCACTTTGGTTTGACAGAGACGAAAATACCTCTATTGAGGGTGGAGACGAATTAATATTAAATAGCAAGACTTTGGCTATTGGAATTTCTCAGAGAACTGATTCTGCTTCAATAGAAAAAGTTTGTAGAAAATTGTTCTGCAAAGGAAATAGCTTTAAGACAATTTTAGCATTTCAGATTCCTGTATCCAGAGCATTTATGCATTTAGATACTGTGTTCACTATGGTTGATTATGATAAGTTTACTGTTCATCCTGAAATTGAAGGACCTTTGGTTGTTTATGAAATAACAAAAGATAAAGATAGTTCAAGTGGATTAAAAGTAGTAAAACAAAATATTGAATTAGAAGAAGTATTGGAAAAATATCTTGGAAGAAAGATTACATTAATAAGATGCGGTGGTGGTGACAAAATACATGCTGCAAGAGAACAGTGGAATGATGGTTCCAATACATTAGCTATTGCCCCAGGTGAAGTAGTAGTTTATTCTAGAAATCATGTTACAAATAAACTGCTCGAAGAGTATGGAGTAAAACTTAATATTATGCCATCATCAGAGTTATCAAGAGGAAGAGGCGGCCCAAGATGTATGAGTATGCCACTTTGGAGAGAAAATTTATAATTCCAATAGTTAATATAGTATAACAAGATAAGTTATAACAAATTAAAAAATAAGATATAAAACAATTATCGAATAAGGAGAAATTGACATGGGATTTAATTTAAGAAATAGAAGTTTTTTAACATTAATGGACTTTTCACAGAAAGAAATAAACTTTATGCTTGATCTTGCTAGAGATTTAAAGAGAGCTAAATACCTAGGAAATGAAGAACAAAAGTTGAAGGGAAAAAATGTAGTTCTTTTATTTGAAAAAGATTCTACAAGAACAAGATGTTCATTTCAGGTTGCTGCACAGGATCAGGGAGCTCATGTTACTTATCTTGGACCAACAGGAAGTCAAATGGGAAAGAAAGAATCCGCTGCAGATACTGCAAGAGTTTTAGGAAAAATGTTTGATGGTATAGAATACAGAGGATATGCACAAGAAACTGTTGAAGATTTAGCAAAATATTCAGGAGTTCCAGTTTGGAATGGATTGACAGATGCAGATCATCCAACACAAGTTTTAGCTGATTTTTTAACAGCTAGCGAACATTTAAATAAGCCATATGATAAGATGACATTTGTTTATTCTGGTGATGGAAGAAATAATGTTGCAAATGCACTTATGATTGGGGCTTCTAAAATGGGAATGGATTTTAGAATAGTAACACCAAAAGAATTATTTCCAAAAGAAGAATTAGTAAATAAATGCAAAGAAGAAGCTGCAAAGAGCGGAGCTAAAATAACAATAACTGATGATGTTGCTAAAGGTGTAAAAGGTGCAGATGTTCTTTATACTGATGTTTGGGTATCAATGGGTGAACCTGATGAAGTTTGGGAACAGAGAATAAAACTATTGAAGCCTTATCAGATCAACATGGATATGATAAAGATGACAGGAAATGAAAAAGTTATATTTGAGCATTGCCTTCCTGCATTTCATGACTTAAAAACTAAAGTTGGAAAGCAAATACATGATAAATTTGGTTTGAATGAAATGGAAGTTACAGATGAAGTATTTGAAAGTAAATATTCTGTAGTGTTTGATGAAGCAGAAAATAGAATGCACACAATAAAAGCTGTTATGGTTGCTACTTTAGGAGATTAATAAAATAGTTTATGAACTATATTGTTATAAAAATAACAATATAGTTCATAAAACAATTAGGAGGTTTTATTTGTGGAAGATAATAAACTAGTAGAAGACAATGAATTGTCAGAAAATAATAAATTGGGATTATTTTCACTTATAGCATTAGTTATCGGCTCAATGATTGGCGGAGGAGCATTTTCACTGCCAGGTGATATGGCAAAAGGAGCCAGTGCAGGTGCAATTATTATAGGATGGTTAATTACTGGAGTTGGTATGATAGCATTAGCTTTTGTATATCAAAATCTTTCAATGAAAAGACCAGATTTAAATGGTGGTATATATAGTTATGCTAAAGCTGGTTTTGGAGATTACATGGGATTTAATTCAGCCTGGGGATATTGGCTAAGTGCACTAATTGGTAATGTATCTTATTTGGTAATGATGTTTGGAGCTGTTGGATACTTTTTCCCTGTGTTTGGAAAAGGAAATAATTTGGCATCTGTTGTTTGTGCATCCATTATGTTGTGGCTTATTCAAGGTTTGATATTAAAAGGAGTAAAACAAGCGGCTATAGTAAATGTTATCACTACAATTGCAAAGTTAGTGCCAATATTTCTATTTATAATTATAGCTATTATAATGTTTAAAGTTAATATATTTACTTTAGATTTTTGGGGTGGTTCTACTCCTAGCTTAGGGGGAATTGTATCTCAAGTTAAAAGTACTATGTTAGTAACATTATGGGTTTTTATAGGAATTGAAGGAGCTGTAGTTGTTTCAGGTAGAGCTAAAAGAAGAAATGATGTAGGAAAAGCTACAGTAATAGGATTGGTTGGAACATTAATCATATATATTTTAATAACATTGTTATCTTTAGGAATAATGAATAGAGCTCGTCTTTCTGGTTTAGATACTCCATCAATGGCATATGTACTTGAAAGTGTTGTTGGAAAGTGGGGAGCAATTGTAATAAATTTAGGATTGGTAATTTCTTTATTGGGAGCAACTTTAGGTTGGACTCTTCTGGCAGCAGAGATTCCGTATATAGCTGCAAAAGACGGTATGTTTCCAAAGGTATTTGCTAAAGAAAATAAAAATGGTTCAGCAGTAAATTCTCTATGGATTACTAATATATTAGTAGAAATTTCACTTATACTGACACTGTTTTCCAGTAGTACCTATCAAATATTATATTCAATAGCAAGCGGAGCTATATTAATTCCTTATTTTCTTAGCGCACTGTTTGGACTAAAATTTCAATTAATGAACAAAGAAGAAAATGGAAGAACTAAAAATATTATAATTGCATCAGTTGCAACTATATATACAGCATGGTTAGTATATGCAGCAGGGTTAAAATACGTTTTGTTAGAAACTATACTTTTTGCTATTGGCATAGCTGCATTTATGATTGCCAGTAAAGAGAACAATAGCAATAACAAGAAGAATTATATTTTCTTAGCATATGAGAAAGTGATAGCATTAATTTTCTTGGTAGCAGGAATAGTTGCATTAGTTATGTTAGTAACAGGTAAATTGTCAATAAGTTGATAAATAGAAAGACGTATTGTTAAATATATTTTGATTTAGGAGGAGTAATAATGAAAATAGTAGTAGCTTTAGGCGGAAATGCACTGCAAAAAGAAGGAGCACCAGCTACAGCTGAAGCACAATTGGATGTAATAAAAAAGACAGCAGTTTATTTAGCAGATATGATTGAAGAAGGACATCAGATTGTAATTGTCCATGGCAATGGGCCGCAAGTTGGGAGAATAGTTATACAAAATGAGTATGCTAGTAAAGTAACACCAGCTATGCCTTTTGATGTATGTGGAGCCATGAGTCAAGGAATGATAGGATATCATATTCAACAGGCACTAAGATGTGAATTGGTAAAGAGAGGTATAAGTAAACCAGTTACTTCTGTAATTACTCAAGTTGTTGTGGATAAGGATGATGAAGGGTTTAAAAATCCAACAAAACCAATTGGACCTTTCTATACTAAAGAAGAAGCTGAAAAAATTGTTAGTGAAAAAGGATATAAGATGAAGGAAGATGCAGGGAGAGGCTATAGAAGAGTTGTAGCATCACCACAACCTAAGAAAATAGTAGAGATTAGTACCATTAAAAAGTTATTTAACGATGGACAAGTATTAATTACCGTTGGTGGAGGTGGAGTACCTGTAGTTAAAAATGGAAACGGTGAACTAAAAGGAGTAGCAGCAGTTATAGATAAAGATTTTGCTGCAGAAAAGCTTGCAGAAGATTTGGATGCAGATGTACTTATGATTTTAACAGCAGTAGACAAAATTGCAATTAATTTTGGCAAACCAAATCAAATTGATTTAGATACGATGACAATAGAAGAAGGAAAAAAATATATAGAAGAAAATCAATTTGCTCCTGGAAGTATGCTACCTAAAGTTAAAGCTACCATAAAGTTTGTTTCTTCTAAAGAAGGAAGAAAAGCTATAATAGCATCACTTGATAAAACAAAAGATGCGTTAAATGGAAAAACTGGAACGACAATAAAATCAACAGATAGAGTATTATGCCCTAGTATATAGGTATAACAACGTATAAAAAATCTTTAAGATAAAAGGCTTATTCAAATGAAATTTTAACACATCTTTTATATTTTTCACATTCCTATGAGTTCATTTTTCTAAATATATGTATACTTTTATAAATTTCAAAATCACTTATTTTAGAATTAAATTTAAAATTGAACTGTTAGGATACAATTTTTAGGAACATTTCTACATTGGGGCTATAATTATACAATTTTAGTATACCAAAAGAAATGTTCCTATTGTTTATAGAGGGGATATGAATTTTGAAAATTAGGTTAAATTCTTTAAAATTTAAGGGAACTGCTATAATTATTATAGTGTATTTTATTTGTTTGCTACTAAGTTCTATCATAAGCTTTAATATATGCGAAAAGATATTATACGACCAATTTAATCAAAAGGCTTCTATATCATGCAGTAATGTTTCTAGTAATATAAATAATTGGATTGAAGGTCAAGGAAAAGCTATAGAACAAATGGCTGAAGATATACAGTTTTATAATAATTTTAATGTAACTAATATGAAAAATTATTTACATATGAAACAACAATCACAAAAATATGTTATTGCTTATTACGTTGGTCTTAGTGATAAAAGATATTTTGGAAGTGATAATTGGATACCACCACAGGGTTATGATGTGACAAAACAGAAATGGTATATTCAAGCTGTGAATGAAAATAAGCTAGTGTATACAAAACCCTATATAGATCAAGCTACCAAAAAAAGTATTATTTCTATTTTGATGCCTATTAAAATTAATGGGAAAATTGTAGGTGTTATAGGTGAGGATTTATATTTGGACTATCTTATGAATATTACACAAAAATATAAAATTGGTAAAAATGATTATGTGTTTTTAGTTGATTCAGATAATGATTTTATTATTCATAAGAATAAAAATTTTTTGCCGTCTTCAAATAAGAATGTAAATATGAGTAGTGTAAAAAATTACATTTATACAAGGATAGCCAATAAATCTAAAAATGAAAGTAAGGGATTAATCAAAGGAAAGGATTATGATGCACAAAACAAGTATTTTGTTTATGATAAAATAAGTTCTACAGGATGGCTTCTTGTGTTATCTATTCCTGAAATAGAAATAATAAAGCCTTTATCAAAACTTATTTCAGGATTTATTATTTCGTTTATTATTTCTATCATTATAAGTTCTTTAATTTCAATATATATTATTAATAGAATTTTAAAGGCAATATTTAAATTTAAGGAGCAAACAAAATTATTAGCTGATGGAGATTACAGAGAAACACTAGATATTAGAACTAAAGATGAAATAGGTGATCTTGTTGGTAGTTTTAATATCATGATTACTAAACAGCAAAAATTTATAAAAAATGTGAAACAGATGATTTACGATTTAGAGGCTGGAAACGATGAATCAGATAAAAGCATATGTGAGGTTACAGAGACAAGTAAAATTGTTACAGATTCTATGGAAGAAATATCAAATGGAAGTGTAGAACAAGCTAAAAATATGACAATTACCTTAGAAAAAGTTAATTCTCTAGGGCAAAGCATAAATAATATAGATAGTAATGTGAGAAGTATGGTTAATGAAACAAATAAAAGTAAAGATAAAAATGAACTTGGATTAACTGCTGCCAAAGAACTTAAGGTAAAATTTGAAGAAAATAATAATTCTATTAGGGCTATGGATGAAAAAGTAAAGGATTTAACAAAAAAATTTAAATATCTGGAAGATATTAATCAAGTTATAGAATCCATATCTAAAGAAACTAACCTTTTGTCATTGAATGCTTCTATTGAAGCTGTAAAAGTAGGAGATGCAGGTAAAGGTTTTGGAGTAGTGGCTGATGAAATAAGAAAATTGTCTAATGATTCTTCAGATTCATCAAAAAAAATAAAAAGTGCAATAGGTGAAATTGATGATATAATTAATTTGGTAAAAGTTCAAATGGCTAATACTACTGCTATATCAGAAAGCACAAATATAAAGCTAAAGAGTACAATTAATAATTTTGAGGATGTAATAAGTTGTTCTAATAATTTAATACACCAAATTAATTTGCTAAATGATGAAACTAATAATATGAAGAAGAGCAAAATAGAAGTAATTGAAAATATGGAGAATGTATCTAGTATCGGTGAACAGCAATCAGCAGCATCTGAAGAGGTAAGCGCCTCAATGCAGGAACAGTTTGCTAGTATGGAAAAGATATCTAACAATATAAGAAAGATTAATAATATGAGTAAAAAGTTGTTAGAAACAATCCAGCTATTTAAAACGTGATAAGATTGAACAAAGAAGTTGTCAAAGAAATGTTGTGTAATATCTGGGGTACATTTATATAGCACAATCAAGGTTATAATTGGAAATAGAATAGTGTCAACCTATTTCCAAATTATCCCTTATATTTTTCAGGTTAGGACCAAATTCTTCGTCAAGTTCTTTTCTATGTTTGGAATATATTTCTGAAATAAATATATCGTGAGTTATAAAACATTCAGTTACAAGCATAAAAGGTTTGTTTTGAGTCCATATACAGTAGCTTGTGTTGTCAGATTCAAATATTGAAAACAAGCATTCTTTATGATCTATTACTAAGCTAAGCCATCTTCCATTTAGTGCAGCATCTTCTTTCATACCATCCATTTCATGATAAAATACTTTTCCTATTTCATCAACTTTACCATATAGTACGGAAACTATTTTAATATTTCTTTTTTTAGCATCTAATAATTCATCATATAAATTATTGTAATCTTTACTCCAAATATCTAGATATATTGATTCATTTGCGTTTCTTATCATAGATGTAATTTTATCTTTTATTTGTTCTGCATCATTAAAGTGCCACAAGTAATTTATGGATTCTAAATCATTTATACTATTTAAATTATCTTCTAGATAACTTATTGTAGATTTAGTATCTTTTTTATACATATCTAAAAATTCTTTTAAGGGTAATGCTGTGTATTTACAAGGGTCAGAGCCGGTTTTAATAATTACATTTTTGTTTAAAAGCGACTTTACTGTATCATATACCTTTGATTGAGGAACGCCTGATCGCTTGCTAGCTTCATAAGCTGTAATTTCTTGATTTTTCAATAAAGTTAAATATATCATAGATTCATATTTGTTAAATCCTATTTTTACTAATTTAGAAATAAGTTCTTTTTCTAATTCCATTGGTTTGACCTCCATGTAAGATTTTCATTTATTATTATACACATTATTGTTAAAGTTGTCACTCCATTTTTTATGGTAATTAAATATAACTATCCTAAAATACTAGCTTGTAAAATATTAAACTAAAATTTTAATATACATATTTATAAATTTTAATTCATAAATATGTATATTGCTCCTATTGTTGTACAAAGCATAAATAATTACTATAATAAATCTAAGAGTTGGAAAAATTGTACGAGGAGGAAATAGAACTTGAAAAAAATAATACTTACAGGTGGAGGTTCTGCTGGACATGTTACACCTAATCTGGCCTTAGTTCCAAGATTAAAGGAACTGGGATATAACATACAGTATATAGGAACCGAAAACGGAATTGAAAGAAAAATAATAGAAGATCAAAAAATAGAGTACCATATAATATCTAGTGGTAAACTCCGAAGGTATTTTGATATAAAGAATTTTACTGATCCATTTAAAGTTTTAAAGGGAATACTTCAAGCTATACTTATAATAAGAAAGGAAAAACCAAACATAGTATTTTCAAAAGGAGGATTTGTTTCAGTTCCTGTGGTAATTGCTGCACATATAAATAAAGTACCTGTCATTGCCCATGAATCGGATATAACTCCCGGACTTGCAAATAGATTGTCTGCACCTTATTGTACTAAGATTTGTGTTACATTTCCAGAGTCTTTAAAAAACATAAAGGGCAATAACTCAGTTTTAACAGGAACTCCTATAAGGAAAGAACTTCTAGATGGAAGTAGGATAATAGGCAGGAGAATGTGTGGATTTGATAATGAGAAACCAGTACTTCTCATAATAGGTGGAAGTCTAGGATCTATGTTTATAAATAATACAGTTAGAAATTCACTAAATGAGCTTTTGAAAAATTATAATATAGTTCACATATGTGGAAAGGGTAATTTAGATAGATCCCTTAAGGAGAGAAATGGATATGTACAGTTTGAGTACATAAATGAAGAATTACCGCATATAATGAATGCAGCAGATATAGTTATATCTAGGGCTGGGGCAAACGTAATATTTGAATTACTTGCTTTAAAAAAGCCAAACTTGCTAATTCCACTGTCTAAAAAATCTAGTAGAGGAGATCAGATTTTAAATGCAGCTTCTTTTGAAAAAAGTGGATATAGTATGGTTCTCCAGGAAGAGGAACTTACTTCTCAGGTACTTTTAGATAGAATTTTTAAACTATATAGCTCTAGAAATGAATATATAAATAATATGGAGGCAAGTCCTGTACAGGATGCAGTAGGTAAAATCATAAATTTAATAGAAAAATGCAGTATTTAAGTTTAATATTAAAAATTCATAGAATAACTTTAAAAAACCGTTTTAAAAAGCTGTTATATAAAAAAATGTTAACAATTAAACAGCTATTTAGTGCAAAACAACCACAAAAATTTAAAAAATACCATAAATTACTTGAAAAATAGTAGATAATAATGTAGAGTTATAAACAAAGGTGAAAAGCATTACTTGTATTCATTTTTACAGGTTATTATAAATTGAGATAAAACTGTATTATAAAAAATGCACACCTGTAATATAAGATTTTAAATTAATTTTTAATTTTTCCAAAATGTATTTTACATGTTTAGAATTTTGATGTATATTAAAATAGTAGAATACATAAGATACTTAAATTAATAAAGATAGTTAAGTACTTTTCAATGTGCTTTTTTAGATGTTTAATACAAGTTTTTAATTATAAAAAATGCTGTTCTATTTACTGTACTAATGGTAGTAATACAGCTGTATTAATTGCATATAAAAAATAAGTATAGTTATTTAAGATTATGTTTTGTATTAAATCTAAATAGTACAATGTAGGTTATTTTATACTATTGCTAGTTTAATAAAAAGATTTAATTATATACTTGGAAAAGGAGAGGAATTTTTATGCGTAAAATGAAAACTATGGATGGAAATACTGCTGCTGCTTATATTTCCTATGCATTTACTGATGTAGCAGCTATTTATCCAATAACTCCATCATCACCAATGGCAGAACATGTAGATGAATGGGTAGCTAAAGGAAAGAAAAATATTTTTGGACAAAAAGTAAAAGTTATGGAAATGCAATCAGAGGCTGGAGCATCAGGAGCTGTACATGGTTCACTACAAGCAGGAGCGTTGACTAGTACATATACTGCTTCTCAAGGTTTATTACTTATGATACCTAATATGTATAAGATTGCTGGTGAATTATTACCAGGAGTATTCCATGTATCAGCTAGAGCAGTAGCTGCAAATTCACTTAACATATTTGGTGACCATCAAGATGTTATGGCAACAAGACAAACTGGATTTGCTCTATTTGCAGAAAGTTCAGTACAACAGGTTATGGATCTTTCAGCAGTAGCACATTTATCAGCAATAAAAGGAAGAGTTCCATTTGTAAACTTCTTTGATGGATTCAGAACTTCTCATGAAATTCAAAAAATCGAATTATTAGATTATGAAGAATTAGCAAAATTAGTTGATCAGAAAGCTTTGAATGATTTTAGAAGAAGAGCTTTAAATCCAGATCATCCAGTAACTCGTGGTACAGCTCAAAATCCTGATATATACTTCCAGGAAAGAGAAGTTTCAAATAAGTACTACGAAGCACTTCCAGAGATAGTCGAAGGTTATATGCAAGAAATGACTAAACTTACAGGAAGAGAATACCACTTGTTTAATTACTATGGAGCAAAAGATGCAGAGAGAATTATAATAGCTATGGGTTCTGTCTGTGAAACTGTAGAAGAAGTAATTGATTACTTAACAGCAAAAGGTGAAAAAGTCGGATTACTTACAGTTCATTTATATAGACCATTTTCAATAAAACACTTTATGAAATACATACCAAAGACTGTTAAGAAAATTGCAGTTCTTGATAGAACAAAAGAACCAGGATCAATTGGAGAACCTCTTTACTTAGATGTTAAGAATGCTTTCTATGGACAAGAAGTACAACCAGTTATAGTTGGTGGAAGATATGGACTTGGTTCAAAAGATGTATTACCATCACATATTCTACCAGTATTTGAAAACTTAAAATCAGATAAACCTAAGGATAGATTTACATTAAGTATAGTTGATGATGTTACAAATACTTCATTACCTATAGGAGAAGATATAAATACAACACCACAAGGAACTACAGCTTGTAAGTTCTGGGGACTTGGATCAGATGGTACTGTTGGAGCAAACAAGAGTGCTATAAAGATTATTGGAGACCATACAGATATGTATGCTCAAGGATACTTTGCATATGATTCAAAGAAATCTGGTGGAATAACAGTTTCTCACTTAAGATTTGGTAAATCACCAATAAAATCACCATATCTTATAGATAAGGCTGATTTTATTGCAGTTCACAATAAATCTTATGTTCACAAGTATAATGTACTTGAAGGACTTAAAAAAGGTGGTAACTTCTTATTAAATACAATCTGGACTCCAGAAGAATTGGAAAAAGAATTACCAGCTTCAATGAAGAGATATATAGCAAATAATAACATAAATTTCTATACACTAAATGCTGTTAAAATAGCACAGGAAATTGGACTTGGTGGAAGAGTAAACATGATATGCCAGTCTGCATTCTTCAAGATTGCAAATATCATTCCAATAGATGATGCTGTTAAGTACTTAAAAGAAGCAGTTGTAACTTCTTATGGTAAGAAGGGACAAAAAGTTGTAGATATGAACAATGCTGCTATAGACAAGGGTGTAAATGCAGTAGTTAAAATAGATGTTCCAGCTTCATGGAAAGATGCTAAGGATGAAGCAGTAGAAGCTAAGAAAGATCCAGCATTCATAGAAAAGATAGTTAACCCTATGAATAGACAAGATGGAGACAAACTTCCGGTAAGTGCATTTTTAGGAATGGAAGATGGTACATTTCCAGCAGGAACTGCAGCTTATGAAAAGAGAGGAATAGCTATAAATGTTCCAGAATGGCAAGTAGACAAATGTATACAATGTAACCAGTGTTCATTTGTATGTCCACACGCAGCTATAAGACCAGTTCTTACAACTGAAGAGGAATTAGCTAAAGCACCTCAAGGATTTGAAGCTAAAGATGCAAATGGAGCAAAGGGACTTAAATTTACAATGGCTATTTCACCACTTGATTGTTCAGGATGTGGAAACTGTGAAGATGTATGTCCAGCAAAAGAAAAAGCTCTTGTTATGAAGCCAGTAGATACTCAGCTTTCAAAGACAGAAGCCTGGGACTATGCAGTCAATACTGTATCTCATAAGGATAACCCAATGAAGAACAAATACAGTGTAAAAGCAAGTCAGTTTGAGCAGCCATTACTTGAGTTCTCAGGAGCTTGTGCAGGATGCGGAGAAACTCCTTATGTTAAACTTGTAACCCAATTATTTGGTGATAGAATGATGATAGCAAATGCTACAGGATGTTCATCAATTTGGGGAGCATCAGCACCAGCAACTCCATACACAACTAACTACAGAGGACATGGTCCATCTTGGGCTAACTCATTATTTGAGGATAATGCTGAATATGGATTAGGTATGTTCCTTGGAGTTAAACAGACAAGAGAAAGACTTCAAGATAAAATTGAAGAAGCTTTAAAGGGTAGTTTAAGTGCAGAACTTAAAGCTGCTTTCGAAGACTGGATTAAAAACTTTACTGAAGGCGAAGGAACAAGAGAAAGAGCTGATAAAATAACAGCTTTACTTGAAAAAGAAAAGGGTAATAATACTCTATTAAATGATATTTATGAAAATAGAGACTTCTTAGTAAAGAGATCCCACTGGATAATCGGTGGAGACGGTTGGGGCTATGATATTGGTTACGGTGGAGTAGACCATGTTTTAGCTTCAAATGAAGATGTAAATATTCTTGTACTTGATACAGAAGTATATTCAAATACAGGTGGACAATCTTCAAAATCAACTCCAACAGCTGCTGTAGCTAAATTTGCAGCAAGTGGTAAGAAGACTAAGAAGAAAGATCTTGGAATGATGGCTATGAGTTATGGATATGTTTATGTAGCTCAGATTTCAATGGGTGCTGATAAGAATCAGGCATTAAAAGCAATTCATGAAGCAGAAGCTTATCATGGACCATCACTTATAATAGCTTATGCTCCATGTATCAACCATGGTTTAAGAGTTGGAATGGGAAAGAGCCAGAGAGAAGCTAAGAGAGCTGTTGATTGTGGATATTGGGCACTTTACAGATACAATCCAGAATTAAAAGAAGAAGGAAAGAAATCATTTAGCTTGGATTCAAAAGAACCAACTACAGATTTCAAGGAATTCTTAATGGGAGAAGTAAGATACTCTTCACTTGCTAAACAATTCCCAGATCAGGCAGATGCATTATTTGAAAAGACTAAGAAAGATGCTCTTCAAAGAATTGCAGGATATAAAAAGCTTGATAGTGAACAGTAATCAAGTAAATTTAATAAAAAGTATCAGATGGCTTAAGCTGTCTGGTACTTTTTTAATTAATAGTTGATAATGAAGAATTAATAGTTAATGTGGATTTTTTTCCGTTACACTACAAAAAATCTTTGATTAAGATTTTCACCACTCGTTTCGCTGAAGCGCAACATTGCTGATTTATATAAATTTAAAGATTTTTTGCGACAGCTAAAAATCATCCTTCACTATCAATTATTCATTATTAATTCTTAACTTGCGAAGCTTTGCTTGGCAATTATTATTACAGCAGGAAAATAAATTAGTTTGTCCATTTAAAAACATTAAAAAAATACTTTTATTATAGAGCAATTAAGGTTAAAATTAGAACATAACAGTTAAAAGGAGGTGAAGATTCCTGGCAAATATATTTGTAACATACTGATAAAATAATAAATGCCAGGTTTACTTTATGGATAAAGAAAATTTAAATGAATGCAACTGCGGTTGTACTAGCAAAGAAGAAAATTGTGGCTGCACAGAAACACACGAACATGAACATGACTGCGGCTGTGGATGCGGCTGTGAAGATTCCGATCCTTTAATAGTAGATTTAGAGGATGAAAATGGAAATATAGTTTCCTGCGAAATAGTTGACGGTTTTGAATATAAAGAAGGAAAATATGCCGTAGTTGAGAATCATGAGAATGGTTCCACTTATTTATTTAAAGTAGAAAATGAAGGTGAACTTGTTATTCCAGAAGATAACGAATTTGACGAAGTTTCAAAGTACTACGAGAAATTAATGGAAGAAGAATAATATTCAGTGCACAATTCACAATGCACAGTGCACAATTAATTGTGCATTGTGAACCGTGAATTGTGAATTGATATCATTTCCACCTTAAAACTTCAATTCCTTGGTTATCTTTTCTTGTGTAATTTATAAGATAAGGATTACCTACCAATTTAAAGAGGGGCAAATCAGATAGTGAATCTGAGAACATATAAGAATTTTTAAAGTCAACTTCTATGTTGTCTTTTTTTAAAGATTCCATAAGTCTTGCTACTTTTTCTTCTCCTTTGCAGTTTTGTCCTAGGATTTTTCTAGTGTGTTTTCCATTTACAATTTCAAATCGTGTACCTATTATTTTATCAACTTCCTCTATTTTATAGAGTTCTTTTAAATAAAATTCTGCAGAAGCAGATATTAGATATATTTTGCAGCCATTATTTTTAAATTTTTTCAAGGTATACAATGCATCTTTATAAAATATTTTACTCAATCTTTTTTCGTAAAATTCTTTTGTCAAAAGTTCCATATCCTTTTCACTTATTCCATTTATAAATGCAATAAAGTTTTCTTTGGCTTTTTTAGCACTAAAAATCTTCAATACAAATAAAAGGGCAGACATAATGCTAAAAGGTGCATATACTATGAGCCTAGGACGTTTTTTTACCATAAATATGTAAAATTCCATTAAAGTTTCACTATTTGTTAGAGTAAAGTCTACGTCGAATATTGCGAGTCTTTCCAAATAAATCACTTCCTCTATGATATCTCGTGTAGCATGTGCTACACGAATTGATTTTCTTTAACTATAATATCATACTTTGCTTTTATTAAAAACTTTATCTAGTGTAGGAAGCTTTGTTTAGAATTATAATATAAAAAAATTGGGAAACAATAGTTTAATTAATAGTTAATAATGAAGAATTAATAGTTAATGTGGATTTTTTTTCGTTACACTACAAAAAATCTTTAATTCGATTTTTGAGGACTCGTTTTGCTAAAGCAAAACATTATTAAGCTTTGACTTATATAAATTTAAAGATTTTTTGCGATAGCTAAAAATCATCCTTCACTATTAATTATTCATTATTAATTCTTAACTTGCAAAGCTTTGCTTCACATTATTCTTAAAATTATTAAATTAATCATTGCAATGTAGAAAATAACTTGTAGATAATGATAGAATATAATAAGGATTAAATGGCAACATTTACTTAAATTATATTATAAATAATAATAAAATATATGAAAAGGGGATTTACATGAGCAAATGTATTGAAAAATTTTTTTTATATAATAATGAATTAAAAGATAAAAGGGAATTCAGTGAAAGTGAATTTAAGCAGGGAAAGTCTATATATGAGGTAATACGTATTATAGATGGAAAACCACTTTTTTTAAAGTTACATTTAAGACGTATGGAAAACTCAGCAAGAATAACTAATTTAAGATTATGGCTTAATGAAAAAGATATCAAAAATAATATATTAAAACTTATAAAGGCAAATGAAATTTCCATGGGTAATATAAAGATTATTTTTAATTTCTATGAAAAGAATACTTTTTTAGCTTATTTCTTACCTTATAATTATCCATCTCTAGAAAAGTATGAAGTAGGAGTAGACACTATCTTTTATCATGGAGAAAGAGAAAATCCAAATGCAAAAGTGATAAATAATGAGTTTAGAACTAAGGTGGATAGTACGATAAAAGAAAAGAAGGTGTTTGAAGCTATACTTGTTGATAATAGTGGAAATATTACAGAAGGAAGTAAGTCTAATATATTTATGATAAAAGGTAATACTATTGTAACTGCACCATTAAAAAATGTTCTTCCTGGAACTACGAGAAAGATTGTAATGGATATTTGCAGCAAAATGGGGTTTGAGGTGTTAGAGAAAGATGTAAGTTATAAAGATGTAGAAAAATTTGATGCACTGTTTATATCCGGTACATCGCCAAAAGTACTGCCTATAAAAAAAGTGGAAAACGTTAAATTTGATTCTTCAAATAATAAAGTACTGCTTAAAATTATGAAAGCATACGATAAAGAAGTAAGGGATGACATAGAAAATTTTGATAGGGATTAAAAATAGAGGGCTTAAGATAGATTATATATGATATTGAAGTTTTTAATTGGGGGGAGATAATTATGAAAGAATTGTTTCATGGTACTTCACTAGAGGAATGTTTAGAATCTGCCAGCTGTAAACTAAATATACCAAAAGACAAGTTACAATATAAGGTTGTTAAGAAAAGCAAATTGCTTTTTAGAAAAAAAGTAATAATAGAAGTATCTTTTGGCGAAGAAGACCAGAGCAATGTAAATTCTGTTACAGAGAAGGAAATTGTAAAAACAAATGAAAAAGATGGAACCATAAAATTAGAAAATGGGAAAATAATTGTAAAGGATCCTATTGAAGATGGGAAACCTGCGGTAATGTATAGGGGACATAATATATCTATTTTTGTAGATGGAGTTGAAGTTAAGGACAAATGTGAAGTATTTAGCAAAAATAAAATAGAAGTAGTTTTTGAGGAAAATGAACCAAAAAGACAGATGAATATATATCTATCTGATGACAGGATGAAAGCATATGCTGAAGTTAAATATACAACTAAAAACGTTTACAAGTTGAAAGACAAAGATGAAAGTCATAAAGTGAATTTTGAAGGAGAAATAATTCAATCAATAAAGCCTCCTATGTATACAGTAAATGAAATTAAGAACGAATTATCTAATAATAAAGTGGTTTATGGTATAATGGAAGAAAATTTAAAAGAAGCTGTAAACGGTGATAAAAAACTTGTAGTAGCTTGTGGAAAAGAAGCTGTAAACGGTAAAGATGATTTTCTAGAGAATAAGTTTCAAACCTCGGTAGTTTTAAAAGAAGATACAGTGGGAAATATAGACTTTAAAAGTATAGGTACCATAAATGTTGTAAAAAAGGGAGATATAATTGCAGTAAAGCATAATGGCACTTTAGGTAAAGATGGATTTGATGTTACTGGAAAGGTTTTGAAATACAAACCAATAAAACAAATTAAAGTAAAGGTTGGAAATGGATGTATACTTAAAGATGAAAATACTGTTGAAGCATCAATAGATGGTAAACCCTCCATAAAAAGTAACATTTATTATGTTCATCAGGTACATGAGATTAATGGAGATGTGGATATAAGTACTGGAAATATAAATTTTATTGGAGATGTAATTATACATGGAAATGTAAAAGAAGGCATGAAAGTAGAATGTGGCAGCGACCTTATTGTGGATAAAGAGGTAGAAAGGGCCAGTTTAAATGTAAAAGGAGATGTAATTATAGGACAAACTGTTGTTAGTTCTCAAATATGTGGTGGTGGTGACAGCGTAAAGAAAATTAAGGCTGTGGAACACCTGAGCAAATTTAATAAGAATATGGAACAGTTAGTGGGGGCTTTAAAAGAGATAAAAGACTATAACCTGCTTGGTAAAAGTAAAAAGGATGGGGAAATAATAAAGATATTATTAGAAAGTAAATTTAAAGGACTTATTAAGCTGGGCATAAATGTAATTGCAGACTTGAATGTTGAAAGTGATGATTATCAAGAGGATAAAATTGTAAAATTTATCAAAACCAAACTTATAGGAATGGGACCCATAAGTATTAAAAGTTGTTCTGAGTTAAATGAATTAATGAAAATTGTTGAAAATAAAATAAAGGAACTAAAAAACACAACTGCACTTCCTGTGAAAGTGGTTTTATCTTACTGTCAGGACTCCAATATACAGAGTTCTGGTGATATAATAATAAAAGGAAGAGGAGAATATGTGTCACAAATTACTGCCAATGGTTCCATTGAATTTTTGCAAGAAAAGAGTGTGGCAAGAGGGGGAACACTGAAAGCTGAAAATGAAATAAAGTGTAAAATTGTAGGAAGTGAGGCAGGGGTTTCTACGAAGCTTCAAGTAGAAAGTAAAGATGGAAATATATGGGCAGATGTGGCTTATCACAATACAGTATTTAAAATTGAAAACAAAGAAATTATTCTAGATTCTCCAAGTAAAGATGTACATGTATATTTGAAGGAAGGGGATATAGTAGTTGACAAATTTGTTCTATAAAAATCCTGTTGCAAAATGCATGATTTATGCTATTTTAAGTAGATATATGCTATAATTATGTAATAATTGATTTAAATAAGGATTTACAAGGATGGCTAACAATATTATTTAAGGAGGATTTCAAATGGATGGCAAAGAAATAAAAGTATTGATATTTAGTATAAATGGTGAGTACTATGCTACAGATATTATGGAAGTAGAGAGAATTTTGGGTTATGAAGAGACTACGAAGCTGCCGGATTCTCCTAACTTTGTAGAGGGAGTCATAAATTATGAAGGAAATATACTCCCTATAATATCCTTAAGTAAGAAATTTGGTTTTGCTTCAGCTGAGGAAAGTAATGAGGCTAAGATAATAGTTACAAAACAGGATGGAAATAAAATAGGAATAATAGTTGATGTTGTATCTGAAGTAACGGATGTAAATACTGCAGATATAGAAGAGGCGCCTGATATAGCATCTCAAATATCAAAAAGATATATAAAAGGACTTATTAAAATAAAGGACAAAATAATAATATTCTTAAATCTTGATAAAATACTTACGGAGGAAGAAAAGGAACTCATATAATTAAAATTTGAAAGGTGTATATTTATGGATATAAAAGAGATAAGAGTGGGAATAGCAGACATGAATACTGCAAGTTCTCCTGATAGAATTATAACCATTGGTTTGGGTTCCTGTGTAGGTATAGCTTTATATGATAAAGAAAAATGTATAGGTGGGTTGGCACATATAATGCTGCCGGACAGCACCCAATTTACAAATACAAAAAATCCAATGAAATTTGCAGATTTAGCTATTCCTATTTTGATAAAAAAATTAGAAGCCTTAGGTGTAAATAAAAGAAATTTGAAGGCTAAAATAGCAGGTGGGGCTTCTATGTTTAATTTCTCAGATAAAAGTGTAGTTATGAATATAGGAAGTAGGAATGGGGAAGCTGTAAAAAGTATATTAAGAGAAAATTCTATTTCAATATTAGCAGAAGATCTAGGAGGCAATAAAGGCAGAACTATGATATTTGATACCAATGATGGAGGTGTCAAGATAAAGACAGTAGGAATTGGGATAAAGGAAATTTAAAAATTTAATGGAGTGATAATGCTTGGGAAAAATTAAGGTTTTAGTAGTAGATGATTCTGCATTAATGAGAAAAATTATTTCGGACATGATAGGCGAAGATGAAGCTATAAAGGTTGTAGGGACTGCTAGAAATGGAAAGGATCTTTTAGAGAAACTATCGTTAAATTTTACTAAAAACAATATGCCTGATGTAATAACTTTAGATGTAGAGATGCCAAAGATGGATGGAATAACAGCACTAGGAGAATTGAAGAAAAGTAATATTAATATACCTGTAATAGTTTTAAGCAGTGTCTCCAAGGAAGGAAAACAGCGTACTATGGAATGTCTTGATATGGGTGCTTTTGATTTTTTACCTAAGCCTTCAGGTACGATATCTTTGGATATAAATAAAGTTAAAAATGAGCTTATAAAGAAGATAAAAGAAGCCTACCTGGCAAATACGGTTAAACTAAATAAAGCACAAGATAAAGCACAAGAAAATATACAACTGTCTATATCAAAAAATCAAAAAGTTTCCACATTAAATGCCACAAGTTCAAATGTAGATGGAAAAATTAAAAGAGATATAAATGCAGTGGTGATAGGGGCATCTACTGGAGGGCCTAAAGCACTTTATTCAGTTATAACACAATTTCCTCAAAACATGGGAGTGCCGGTATTTGTGGTACAGCATATGCCTGCAGGATTTACTAAGGCCTTTGCAGATAGATTGGATTCTAATTCAAAAATAAAAGTATTAGAAGCAGAGGATGGTATGAATGTTGAAAAGGATACTGTTTATGTAGCACCTGGTGGATTTCATATGGAAGTATGGAGAGATAAGAGAATACATTTGAACAAAGAACCTGCCATTTGGGGAGTAAGGCCTGCAGTGGATAAGCTATTTATATCTGCATCAAAAGTATATGGAGAAAATATTATAAGTGCAGTTTTGACAGGTATGGGAAGAGATGGAGCACAGGGAACTGTAGAGATAAAGGAAAATGGAGGAATTACACTTTCTGAAGATGAGTCAACCTGTACTATTTATGGTATGCCTAAAGCAGCTTATGCCACAGGAAAAGTGGATTTAGTTTTACCAATAGACAAAATAGCAAATGAAATAGTAAAAATAATAAAGTTTGGTGGGAGGTAGACTTATGGATATGGCTTATTTTAAGCAGTGGGTTTTGAGAGAATTCAGTATAAACTTAGCTGCATATAAACCAAACCAGTTACATAGGAGAATAAACAGCTTGATGTCCAGAGTAGGAGCCAAAAGTATAGATGAATATATAGAACTCTTAAAAAGGGACGAAGAGCAAAGACAGAAGTTTTTAGACTTTATAACTATAAATGTATCTGAGTTTTTTAGAAATCCGGATATATTTGAGGAATTAAAAGTTAGATTAAAGGAAGAATTACTTCCTAAAAATAGTCCTTTGAAAATATGGAGTGCAGCTTGCTCAATTGGGGCTGAACCTTATTCAGTGGCTATGTATTTAGATGAATTGTCCCATGGAGTTAGACATACCATAATTGCAACAGATATAGATAATACTATAATTGAAAGAGCTAAAAAAGGAGAATATGTTTTATCAGAAGTAAAGAATGTAAAAAAAGAATATTTAGATAAGTATTTTACAATAAAGGACGATAAATATATTATAAGCCCTATAATAAAAAATTTAATCACATTTAAAAAGCATGATTTAATACTTCAAAATTATGAAAGTAACTTTGATTTAATAATATGCAGAAATGTGGTAATATATTTTAATCAAGATGTAAAAGATAAAATATATGAAAAGTTTAGCAAGTCGCTTAAAAAAGGAGGACTACTATTTGTCGGGGCCACTGAAAGCATATACAATTATAGAGATTATGGCTTTGAGAAGGCTTCTACCTTTATATATAGAAAGCTATAAGGAGGGAATAAAATGGACACGTCGCAGTATATGTCTATGTTTCTAGAGGAATCAATGGATAACTTGCAAACACTTAATGAATCATTACTTCAGCTTGAGCAAGAACCAGATAACATAGATAAGGTAAATGAAATTTTTAGAGTAGCACATACAATAAAGGGAATGGCAGCTACTATGGGATTTAACGAAGTGGCTGAACTTACTCACAAAATGGAGGATGTACTATCTGAGTTTAGGGATGGACAGCTAAAAGTAAATCAAGATGTAGTTACAGTCTTATTTAAGTGCCTAGATACTCTTGAACAGATGATAAAAAATATAGAAGATGGGGTAGATGAAGAAACCCCTATTCAGGGTATCATTGAAGAATTGGAAAGTATATCTGGTCAAAAAGATGGTAGTGAGGCTAAGAAGCCTGAAAAAGAAGATAATGTTCAGGAACAAAATGCTGCAGTAGAATCTAAAGGTAAAGATTCTATGGTAGAATTGAATGAATATGATATAAATGTAGTTAAACAGGCTGAGGACAAAGAATTTAATGCTTATGAAATAAAAATTAAACTTAGTGAAAGTACTCTTTTGAAATCTGCAAGGGCATTTTTAATATTTAAGGATTTGGAAGCAGTAGGAGAAATAATAAAGTCTATTCCTAGTACAGAGGATATAGAAAATGAAAATTTTGAATTTGAAATATGCCTTGTTTTATTAACTAAAAGTACCTCAGAAGATGTCCATAAACTTTTAATGAACATATCTGAGGTAGAAGAAGTTATTGTGGAAGATGTGGACATCCAGACAGAAAAAGCAAAGATAATGGAATCAGATTCAACTAAAAAAGAAGAAGAGGTAAAAGCTAAAGCTGAAAAGAAAGCTGCCACGGAAGTAGTAAAGCCAAAACCAGCAGCAATAACCAAAAATAAAAGTAAAAATCCTCCTAAAAAGGAACCTCATAAAAAAATGCATCAGTCTGTAAGAGTTGATCTGGAAAGATTAGATAAATTTATGAACATGGTATCTGAATTGGTTATAAATAGGACAAGGATGGAGCAAATTAGCAGCAGCTATAAGTTAAACGAATTAAATGAAGTTTTAGAGCAGGTGGCAAGGACAACTTCAGATTTACAGGATTTAGTAATGAAGATAAGAATGCTGCCTCTTGATACTGTATTTAACAGATTTCCTAGGATGATAAGGGATTTATCCGTAGAACTTGATAAAGATATGGAACTTATAATTGAAGGAGCAGATACAGAACTTGACAGAACAGTAATAGATGAAATTGGAGAGCCTCTAATTCATTTGCTTAGAAATGCAGCAGATCATGGTGTGGAATCTAAGGAAGAAAGAATTGCAAAGGGAAAAGATCCTGTAGGTAAAATAAAACTTATTGCCTATCAGGAAGGAACTAAAGCCGTAATAAAAGTTGAAGACGATGGAAGTGGAATACCTGTAGATAAAATAAGGGAAAAAGCAGAAAATGCAGGTATAAATACTGAAGGAATGACAGAAGCTGACATAAAGAATCTAATATTTATGCAGGGAATAAGCAGCAATACTGAGGTAACAGATATATCAGGAAGAGGAGTTGGAATGGATGTAGTAAAGACAAAAATATCCTCTCTTGGTGGAACAGTAGAGCTTGTAAGTGAAAAAGACAAGGGATCATCTTTTATAATAAGACTTCCACTTACACTTCAGATAATTCAAGTACTTCTTGTAGGCGTAGGGGATGAAACCATGGCCATATCTTTAAGCTATGTAGACAGAGTTATAGATTATAAAGATGATTTAGTGAAGATGACTAATAATAAAGAAGTTATAATATATAATGGAAATGTAATACCTCTTATAAGACTTTATGAAAAACTTAGTGTTGAAAAATCAGACAACAGTAAAAATTATATAGTAATAGTTAGAGTAGGAGAAAAAACTGTAGGACTTATGGTAGATTCTTTACTTGGACAGAGGGAAATTGTTATAAAACCTCTTGGAAAAACACTGAAAAATTTGAAAGAATATATGGGAGCAACCATATTGGGAAATGGACTTGTAACTTTAATATTGGATGTTGCTGCCCTGGTATAAGGAGGAAAACAATGGACTATAAAAACCTTACTCCTATTCAACTTGATGCATTAAGGGAAGTTGGGAATATAGGTACAGGGAATGCAGCTACAGCATTATCTCAACTAATAAATAGAAAAGTTGATATGACAGTACCTGCTATAAATATAGTGCCTTTTGACGACATCTTTACAAACATAGGTGAAGGTGAGGTAGTTATAGGCGTAATAGTTAGAATCTTAGGCGATATACCTGGAAATATACTGTTTATATTTGAAAAGGATACTGCTATGGAGCTGATTTCTACGTTAACCGGTCAGAGGGAAGAGGAATTAAGTGATATGGGTAACTCTGTTATATGCGAAATAGGCAATATAATATCTAGTTCATATATGAATTCTATAGCAAAATTTACTGGACTGCATGTAATACCATCTGTTCCAGCAGCTACTTGCGATATGCTTGGAGCAATACTTTCAACTACATTTATAGAATCAGGACAGTATGATGAGTATGTTCTTGACATAGAAACACTTTTTATGCAAAATAATTCAGAGTTAAGTGGGCATTTTTACTATATTCCGGTGCCCGGTTCAATGGAAAAAATTTTAACTGCTTTAGGAATAGGATAAATATTTAGTAGTAAATAATTTGGAGGGAAGAAAATGGCTAAAATATTAATTGTAGATGACGCTGCTTTTATGAGAATGATGATAAAGGATATATTAGAAAAGAACGGATTTGAGGTAGTGGGGGAAGCAAACAATGGATTAAAAGCTGTGGAGTTATATAAAAAGGAAAAACCAGATGTAGTTACAATGGATATAACGATGCCGGATATGGATGGTATTGAAGCTGTTAAGGCAATAAAAGGATTTGATGCAGGTGCAAAAATTATAATGTGCTCTGCAATGGGTCAGCAGACGATGGTTATGGATGCTATAAAAGCTGGAGCTAGAGATTTTATAGTAAAGCCTTTTCAACCAGATAGAGTTTTAGAGGCTATAAATAAAGTAGTAGCTTCCTAGTAATCAATTTACAATGCACGATGCACAATTTACAATTTTTAAATTTAAAGCTTATTGAAGCTTTGCTTCAATAGCACTATATTTTAGATTTTCTGTGATAACAGAAAATCATCCTTAATTGTGCATTGTGAACTGTGAATTGTGCATTGTTAAAGGGTAATCAGAAATTAAAATTTTATGGCTAGTATAAAGGTAATATGGTTTATTACGAAAACTATCAAGTAGAGTTAAATTTACTGTAAACTTTAAACAGTTCGATAGTATACTCCATATATTTAATTTCTGATTTCATCTGGTAAGCAGAAAATTGAGATTTGAAATTTTATGCAAAGATACTTGTTACATAGTTTATGTACCTATGCATATGGAGGTGTAAATATGCAAGTTGTTATATTTAGATTAAATAATGAACAATTTGCTGTAGAAACAGCTAAAGTTCAAAGTATAAATAATTCTATGGAAATAACAAAAGTCCCACAGGCTCCAGCTTATATAAAGGGACTTATAAATTTAAGGGGAAATGTAATATCTCTCCTGGATATAAATCTCTTGATGGATATTCCCAAAGCTGAAATAAGCGAAAACAGTATACTTATACTGGAAATGGAAGATGAATTAGTGGGAATAACAGTAGATCAGGTAGATGAAGTTTTAGATGTAGAAGAAAATGCTATTGAAAAGATAAATGATGAAGGAAAAAAAGTCTATATAGAGGGAATAATAAATTTTAAAGATAGCATAGTTACTTTAATTGATATAGACAAACTTCTTTCAAATTAGAATTTTCTTAAGAAATGAGGGAAGAGAATGGCAGATGTATTATCACAGAATGAAATAGATGACCTTTTAGCTGCCTTATCTGCTGGAGAACTTACTCCAGATGAAGTACCCAAAGAAGAGGAAAAGCAGAAAGTAAAACCTTATGATTTTAGAAGTCCCCAGAAGTTTTCTAAAGATCATATAAGGACTCTTGAACTTATTCATGACAATTATGCTAGAATAATTTCAAATTATTTAACTGCGCAGGTTAGAGCTAATGTAAAAGTAAAAGTGGAATCTGTTCAGCAAATAACTTATGAGGAGTTTATTCATTCTGTACCTAATCCTACTGTTTTAACTATATTTAAAATGCCGCCTTTAAGCGGATCTGTTTTGTTTGAAGTGAATCCTCAATTTGTATTTCAAATTATAGACTTGCTCTTAGGAGGAAACGGTAATAGAAAATACAAAGTTAAGGAATTTACGGATATAGATAAAAATATTATAAAAGTTGTAAATGCAGGGCTTATATCAAATTTGAAATTGGCATGGGAAGATGTAATGCCTATAGAAACAGAAGTGGAGGGACTTGAGACAAATCCTGCACTAAATCAGACACTTGCACCTAATGACCCTGTTGCACTTATAACTTTTTCAGTGGAGATGGGAAACAGTAGTACTTTTATAAACATATGCATTCCTTATTTGAGTATAGAAAAGGTACTTGATAAATTAGTAGTTCAATACTGGTTTCAGGACAGTGATGAAGATATATTGAATGAGTCCAGAGAAAAGCTTAGAAATAGGTTAGATGTAGTTGATGTAGAACTCACTGCCATACTTGGAACTGTAGATGTTACGGTACAAGAATTTTTGAACCTTAATGTGGGAGACGTATTGACCCTAAAGGAAAAAACTACAAGCCCTGTGAAACTAATGGTGGAAGATAAGGTGTATTATTATGGAAAGCCTGGTGTAATAGATAAGAACATGGGCGTTGAGATATTAGATATTTTAGATAAGGATGTGGAAAATTATGAGTAATGGATTTCTTTCACAGGAAGAGATAGATGCACTTTTAAATGGAGGAGAAAGTACGCCGGATCCACCATCAGAAACAAATTCTCAAGATGACCCACAGTTGCCAGATATAGAGAAAGATTTACTTGGAGAAATAGGAAATATATCTATGGGATCTGCCTCTACAGCACTTTCTACAATAATAAACCAGCAGGTAAATATAACTACTCCGGTGGTAGTTGTAACTACTCTTAAAGAGTTGAAAAATGAATTTGAAGTTCCAAATGTTGCTTTGGAAGTTAAGTATACAGAAGGTATAATAGGAGAAAACTTACTGGTAATGAAGATTACAGATGCGGCTGTAATTGCAAGTCTTATGATGGGTGGAGACGGTAAAATAGATCCAGATATTAAAGAATTAGGCGAGATAGAAATAAGTGCAGTATCTGAGGCTATGAACCAGATGATAGGGTCTGCCGCTACGTCTATGGCTACTATGTTAATGAGGGAGGTAAATATATCCCCTCCTGTGTCTAAAGTATGGAATGATATTACAAAACCTCTTACTGAAGGAATATCTGAAGATGAGGCGGTTGTAAAAGTATCATTTTCTCTTAAAATAGGAGAACTAGTAGATAGCAGTATAATGCAGGTATTACCTATAGCTACAGCTAAAAAAGTAGTTTCTATAATGATGGGTCAGGAAGAAACTGCACCAGAGGAGTCAGCTCCTAGTGCACCTGAAAATGAGAGTATTAGTTCTCAGCCTGAACCTGAACCTGAAGTGCCTGTACAACAGCAGCCTCAGCCAGCACCAACGCAGCCTCAAATGGAGCAAAGGGCACCGGTATATGAGAAACCTATAGAAACAAATGTAAATAGGCAGCCCGTAGAAGTCAGTAAGGCATCTTTTCAGCCACTTGGTGGATCACAAGACACAGAAGTTGTTCCTAAAAATATAGATCTTATACTGGATGTACCTCTTGAAATATCAGTAGTACTTGGAAGAACAAAAAAGAATATTAAAGATATATTGAACTTAGGAACGGGTTCTCTTATAGAATTGGATAAATTGGCAGAGGAACCTGTGGAGATACTGGTAAACGGTAAGAAAGTAGCTTATGGAGAAGTAGTAGTAATAGATGAAAACTTTGGAGTTAGAATAACGGGAATAGTAAGCAATGAGGAAAAAATTAAATCTTTAGGAAAGTAAGATTAGAGCAACAAATTTTAAAGTAAGGTGTGTATTGTGGAAGCTGTACATACCTTATTTTAATTCCTAATATAATAAGATTTATTTGTGTATTAAAGTGGAAACATATAGGGACTTTTTATTTAAAATAAGCAATTTATCTTTAATTCAAAGTATAAATATTAAATATATGTACCCGATAATGTTACTAGTAAAGAAAAACGATATTTGAAGTAGTTATGGTTAGGGGTGTATTTTTATGAAAATAAATGGGATCAATTCCAGTAAGCTGGTGAGCTTTTACAATAGGCATAATGTAGAGAAAAGTTTAAAGAGTGAATCAAACAGCAAGGATTCCATTCACATATCATCTATAGGAAAGAGTCTCAGCCCTTATTCCCTAGATGATAAATTTGTAAATTCTAAAGAGAGAGTAGAAAGCATAAAAAAGTCCGTAGCAAATGGAACTTATAAAGTAGATTCTAAGCTTGTGGCACAAAAAATTATAGATAATATAAAGGGTAAAGTATAATTTTCATATACCTGGGAGGTGATGTATTTGGAACTGCAGCTGTCTGAGATTATGTTAGAAGAATATGAGATGCTTAAATCACTTTATGAAGCTTTGATTGAGCAAAATAAATATCTTGTGGAAAGACAGGTGTTTTTATTAGATAAAATAGTGAAAGTCATAGAAGAAAGAAGTAGAAATGTAGCAAGGCTCGAAGTTCAAAGAAGAAAAATAACTGGTGACAGGCCTATGAGGGAGATTATAAGAGAATCAGGAGATAAAAAATTAGAAAAAGTATATTTAGATATAGTTAACTTGCTTGAAAAGATGAAATTTCAAAAGGATACAAATGAAGCACTTGTAAAACAGTGGCTTGGTTTTGCAAATCAAATGCTCAGGGCATTGAACCCAAACAGACAAGCTAAAACCTATAATGCTTTTGGAAAAAGCAGATAAATAAAAATAAGGAGTTGAATTAAATGCCTGGGTTATTTTCAATATTTAATACAGCAAAAAGTGGACTTTTTGCACAGCAAACTGCCATAAATGTAACATCCCACAACATAGCAAATGCTAATACAGATGGATATTCAAGGCAGAGGGCAGATATGGTAACCACAACACCCTATACACTGCCAAGTATGGACAGTGCAGCTGGTGCAGGACAGCTTGGTACAGGAGTAAATATAGAATCCATTGAGAGAATAAGGGATAGTTTTTTGGACTATCAAATAAGGGTAGAAAATGGAGCTAGTGGACAGTATAAAGCACGTGATAAATACTTGAGTCAGGTAGAAAATGTACTGGGAACAGATACTGGGTCAACAGGCAGTGGAATATCCTCACTTATACAGAAGTTTTTTAGTTCCTGGCAGTCACTGTCTACATCATCTCAAAACGTAAGTACAGTGAAAGAGCAGGCCTATCAACTTACTAATGAATTAAACCATACTTATTCACAAATTTCAGATATTAAAACCAATACTAATACAGAAATAAAAAATGTGGTGGTAAATGTAAATACTATATTGGGAAAGATATCTAATTTAAATCAGCAGATAAAAGATACAAAGACGTCGGGACAAAATCCAAATGATCTTTTAGACAGCAGAGATGTACTTTTAGATCAACTCAGCAGCGAATTTGGAATAAGCATTACGAATAAAGACTATGATGGAATAGATGTAACTACTTCAAATAGTGCTTCCGTTGAAAAGGATAATGGATCTGCACCTATATTAAATGGTAAACCACTTAATATAGTTCAAACAGATAATCCGGATGAAAATGTAGCTGCATTTTCCTATATAACTAGTATAACACCTCAAACTGATTCTGACGGAAATGTTACAAAAGATAGTAATGGAAATACTGTATATAAAGTAGATTATTATAAAAAAGGAGATACTCTCACAGATGCCAACAAAGTAACCATATATGTAGGGATGACATCTGATCAAGAAAAAGAAATGGATGAAAATAGGGTGCTCTGGGCAGATAAAAATGGAGTTGCCTATAAGGTTACAGGAGGGCAGGATACTTCAGGCAAAGCAGCAGTTACTGATGGAGAAAAATTAGATGGTACTTCTACAGATCCAATAAGCTTTAGTGAGCTTGCTCTTTTTAAACCTCCAACAGGTGAACTTAAAGGTTATACATCAGTACAAAAGGATATAGATGATTATCAAGATGAACTCAATAAATTTGCAAAAGGATTGGCACTTTCCGTAAATGCAATAATAAGTCAGAGCAGCACCTGGGTAAAAGACAATCCTACAGATGGCTCTGCAGAGGGTGGAATAAATAATTTCTTTGTAAATGCAGATCAAAAAGATTCATCTAAATATTCAGCAGCAGATGAAAACAATATAACAGCAGCCAATATAACAGTAAATGTGGCAATAATGAATGATCCATCTAAAATAAAAGTAGATAGTAAATATGATTCAAAGGGAAATTCCTTAAACACTAATACTGATGGAAATAGAGCTGTAGCTGTAGCACAGCTTGCCAACAGTATTATGAATATTGGAAGTATAAACACCAATAAGGATACTTATACTGGAATAATAGACACTAGAAGTGATAGAAGTGATTTATTAAAAGATATATTTACATCAGATAGTACAATAAACAATGTATATTCTGTAGGAAAAGTAAATGGAGGATCTACTTTAGATAACTATTTTAATGATCTTGTAAATAAGGTTGGTAGCCATGAACAGGAAGCTAAACAAACAGTGGATACTCAATCTGTTAAGCGTCAAAGCTATATTCAGTCTAGAGAGGCGAACTCGGGAGTATCAATTGATGAAGAAATGACAAATCTCATTCAATTTCAGCACTGTTATCAGGCAAATGCAAAGATGATATCCACAGTGGATGAACTTTTGGATGTAGTTATAAACCAACTTAAGAGATAATGTACAATTCACGATTCACGATGCACAATTAAGGATAATTTTCTGTTGTCACAGAAAATCTATGGAATTATGAAAGTTGATTAATTAGTAATATATTATGAACAATTGACGATTTTAAGAATACTTATTTTAAATTGGGATAATAATTAAGATAAATATTCTTAAAGGAGTTTAAATATGGTTTCAAATATAATTGAGGACAAATCTTTTCAGTTTTCAGTTGAAATAGTTAATTTATATAAAGAATTGTGTGAAAAAAGTAGGGAATATGTTTTATCAAAACAACTACTTAAATCAGGAACAAGCATCGGAGCAAATGTTAAGGAAGCATTAAGAGGACAATCAAAAAAAGACTTTTTATCTAAGATGAATATAGCATTAAAAGAAGCAAATGAAACAGAATATTGGATTGAATTACTGATGTATACTGGTTACATAGATAACCCAAATGCTATATTGGATAACTGTAAAGAAATATGCAAGATATTAAATTCTATAGTTAAGACCACCAAAAACAATTGTGCATTGTGAACTGTGAATTGTGAATTGAAGAAGGATGTGATTGAGTTTTGAGAATAACAAATAAAACACTATCGAACAATTTTTTAGCAGATATGCAGAGAAATCTTGAAAATTTAAGTAAAATCCAGCAGCAGGTATCTTCTACGAAGAATTTTTCAAAGCCTTCTGACGATCCAATAAATGTTGAAAGAGCTATGCAGCTTCAAAGCTCTGTGAATTATACCACTCAGTATGGTTCTAATATAAAAACTGCAAATACGTGGATGCAAACAACAGACACCACATTAGGGCAAATTGGGACTGTACTTAGTAATATAAGAAAAAATTTAGAGCAAGCAGGTGGAGTTTATAAACAAGATGAAAAAGATAAAATTAATGATGCAGTAAATCAGGAAGTACAGCAGATTGCCACATTGCTTAATACGAACTTTCAAGGTGAATATATATTTGGAGGAACTGCAGGACTTTCAAAACCAATAACTACAACTACTGATGCTAATGGAATTGTGACGTTAGAGTATGCTGATAAGGATGGAAATGCCGTAACTAATCTTCCTAATGTGGTGTCTAATGGATTTGATGTAAATAATTGGATAGGGAAAAGTATAACTTTTAATGTCAATGGAACTGATTACCAGGTTGATTTAAAGTCTTCATACCCAGGAATAGATGATGTTGTCAAGGATTTAAATAGTCAGATACAAGGGAAAACCGGACTTACAGATAAAATAAATGTAGTAAAAACCAATGACGGAAATGTGAAATTTATAGCTGTGAACAATTCAGACAATATAAAGCTGTCTACGGATATAAGTGATATGTCCAGAACTTTTTCTGGAACTTCTTCAGCACAATCGAATGGATTTACATTGAGTAACTGGACAGGGAAAAATATAGCTTTTGATGTAAATGGAACGTCTGCTACATTAACAGTAGGTTCCTCGGATACGGATATAGACAGTGTAATTAGTGATTTAAGCAGTCAGTTAAAAAGTAATTCTACAATTAATGGAAAGATAAGTATATCAAAAACTGGAGATGGCAGTATAAAATTTACTGCTGCAAATGGCAGCGATAGTATAAATATAGATCCGACTAATACTACTGTAGGTGATATGACAAATACTTTATTTGGAACAGGGGAAGTAGTTTCTAGTGGATTTAAATCTAGTAACTGGCAAGGAACAGATAAAAATATAACTTTTACTGACGGAACAAATACACCAGTAAAATTAACTCCCTCAGGTTCAACTGCAAGTGATATAGTTAGTAATCTAAATAGCCAAATACAATCATCTAGTTTAAAGGGAAAAGTTAATTTTCAAACTGATGGCACTAATATAAAAGTGATGATAAATGGTAGTGACATAAATATGACTACCAATATATCAGATATATCACCTCAGCTTTCAAACATGACTATGGAAAACATAGGTGCAGATAAAAGCATAGAAATTTCACAGGGAGTAGTGCTCACTTATAATGCAACAGCATCAGATATAATGCAGTATGGAAATGACTATAATACAACTTCAGGAGATAGTATAAATGCACTTGTGGATAGAATTCAGCATCATTTAGCAGGACAAGTGTTGCGTTATACGGATAGTAATAATAATCCAATAACTAGTACTACACCAGGTGCTGTATTAGTTACAGTAAAAAATGATGGTGGAGCTATGATAAGTAAATATGGTGTATGGACAAAAGATGCAAATAGTGAAGATGATGCAAAGAAAGAATTAATGGGTCAGGATCTTGTAGATATAGATGCAGCCTCCAAAAAGGTTCTTCAGGTTCGTTCAAAGATTGGTGCAAAAGAAAAGAGAATGGGTGACTTGAGTACTCAGAATGCAGCCTCAATAACTGACTTAAAAGAAGTACTTTCAAAAACAGAAGATATAGATATTACCCAGAAGACTATAGAATATTATACTTCTATTACGGTTTATCAGGCATGTCTCCAAACTGGTGGAAAAGTAATACAGCCTACGCTTTTAGATTATATTAGATAAAGTTAATAATTAATGCAACTTTATCTAATATAAAATTTTGAATTAATATAAAAATATTACGATCTAAATGAATTCACAATTCACAGTTCACAATGCACAATTTCGGTAGATTTTTATCCGCTGTGCTGCGAAAAATTTTAAATTTGAAGCTTATTGAAGCTTTGCTTCAATAGTGATACATTTTAGATTTTCTGAAGTCTTAACGGAAGAAAGTCATCCTTAATTGTGAATTGTGCATCGTGCATTGTGAATTAAACATAGAGGGAGATAATAATGAAATTAAACACAAAATATCATGGAGTACTAAACTATGAAAATGAAGATATACTAATGTTTAAAAAAGGCATTCCTGGTTTTGAAAACTTGAGAAAATTTATATTGCTTCCTGCAGAGGAAAATAAATTATTTTATATACTTCATTCTATTGAAGATGTTAATATAGGAATTGTGGTAGTTTCACCCTTTAATGTATTGAAAAATTATGAATTTGATTTGAATGAAATTAAGGTATGCGAGCTTAATATAAAAAGCCAGAAAGATATTATTGTAGTAAATACAGTTAACTTAAGCACTAAACTAGAAAATATAACAGTTAATTTAAAAGCTCCCATAATAATAAATAAGAATGAAAATATTGGGGAACAATTAATACTGGATAATGTAGATTATCCAATAAAATACCCACTTTTTAAGGGGGAGTTTTAATTGCTAGTTATAAGTAGAAAAAAAGGTGAGTCACTTCGTATAGGAGAAGATATAGAAATAACTATTGTAAAAATAGAAGAAGGAAGTGTTAAACTTTCTATATCTGCACCGAGAAATATAACAATACTTAGAAAAGAACTTTACAAGGAAGTAGAAGAGGAAAATAAAAATGCGGCAGCTTCAGATATGAGCGTATTAAAAAAAATAAAAAAATAGTTTTATTAAAGAATTATTAAAGAGGTGTTTGGCATGGAAGTTAAAGATGTGGGTCAAGGAAGACAGCTATCTTTAGGGTTTAATACATCTAGTGATGTTTTGCAAACTAAGCAAAATGCAGATGTAGTTAACAAAACTGTAGATAATAAATTATCAAATAGTGAAAATGTAAATGAAAAGGATGTAAAAAAAGCTGTAGATAAAATAAACAAGTTAATGGAAGATACGCCTACTCATTTGAAATATGAAGTGTATGGAAAATTTAAAGATATAATGGTAAGCATAGTAGATAATAATACTAATAAAGTAATAAAAGAAATACCACCTAAAAGTATAGTAGATATGGTAGATAAACTTTGCGAATTGGCTGGAATTTTTCTGGACAAAAAAGTTTAAGGCATTGATATTATTCTAGGGGGGATTTTAATGGAATTTAGGTTAAATAAAGTAGACCCGGAAGTTCGCCGCAGAGTAAAAGAAACTACAAGTGCAGGAAAAGTTCATAATAAATCAGGGATTTTTATAAATAAGGATTTTAAAGGTAAGGAAAAAAATAATCAGGGAGATTTTAAGTCAGAACTCACCAAATACAAACAGGGAAAAAATAAAAAACGTATTTTTGTAGAAGCAAGTAAAGTGGAAGAAGTTCAAGTAAAAGCCTTTAAAGAAGATAAGGAAAACATTTCAATAGATGATGAAAGAGGAAACATTTTAGATGTTAAGAAATAATTAATGCACAATGCACGATGCATAATTCACAATTAAGGATAGATTTTCTGTTACCACAGAAAATCTAAAAAATTAATGGTTGCACTACTTGAATTTAAGATTTTTCGAAGTATAGCGGAGAAAAATCAGCCTAAATTGTGAACTGTGAATTGTCAATTAAATAAAGGGAGGTTTATTGTATGTATGCAGGAAATGCTTATAAAACCTATAAAAGTAACAGTGTAAATTATGCCTCAAAGGAACAGCTCCTTTTGATGCTGGTAGACGGAGCATCAAAGTTTTCAAAAATAGCAAGACAGGCGATGATGGACAAGGATATAAAAAAGGCTCACGAAAATATAATAAAGACCCAGAATATATTTAATGAACTTATGATATCTTTGGATGTTTCCAAGGCAGGAAAATGGGGACAATCTCTTATGAGCGTATATGATTTTATAGTTAGAAGATTAGTAGACGCAAATATGAAAAAAGATGTAAAAATAATGGATGAGGTAATTCCATTAATAGAAGATGTTAGAAGCACATGGGAAGAAGCCTATAAGATTTCTAAAACAAGCAAGTAAAAGTTAGAAATTAGGAGTTAAGAGTGAATGAGATTTCTTTACTATGTTCATAAAAACTAATATTTAATTTTAGATTTTCTGAAGCAGAGCGAAGGAAAATTATCCATAACTATTAATTATTAACTATACACTATTAACTGGATAAAAGAGGAGGTTATAAACATGAGTGATGTAAGTTCAGTAGCATCCGGTACTACTGGTGCCGGCGGCGGTAATATGATTAGATTAACAGGTTTGGCATCAGGCCTTGATGTAGATGCATTAGTAAAAAAAATGATGGCAGGAGAACAGACAAAACTTGACCAGGCTCAGCAGACACAGCAAACTGAGCAGTGGAAGCAAGAAGCATATCAAGATATTATAAAGAACATAAAGGAGTTGCAAAGTAGTTTTTTTGATTCAGGAACTTCAGAAAAAAATATTTTATCACAATCAAATTTTGCACCATTTACTGTAAGTGCAGCAGATGGATTATCCTCAGTGGATACATCAGTGGCAACATTTACTCCAATGGTTGGAGCACAGACAGGAAAATATACGGTATCAGTTGCTCAATTAGCTAAAGGTGCAGGAGTAACTAATACATTAGCGGCAGGGACAAAACTTACTACAAAATTAACTGATATAACAGGTACAACTGCAGAGGGAGCAGAAGCAACTAGTTTAAAGAAAGTTATTACTTTAACAGTAAATACAGGTGGAAGCGATGTAAATATTACCTTAGATAATACGGAGGGAAAAGCTACAGTAGGAGATTTAGTTAATGCAATAAATAATCAAGGTATAGGCAATGTAAAAGCCAAATTTAGTGAACTTACAGGACAATTTACTTTAACTTCAGCTGGTACAGGTAAATCTTCAGATTTAACGATAAAAAGTGGGACTACAGCTTCGCTTTCTAGTATAATTGGATTTTCTACTGATGTAGTTGAAAATAAAGGAACAGGAACCACTACTAATACAGTTACAAAAGATGGTGTAACTACAACAACTACTGTAACTGCAGGAGATTGGAAAATTACTAGTGATAATGCAAGTAACTATAAGGTCACAGATGCTGCAAAAGTCGCAATTCAAAATTCACAAAATGCAGATGTAACTATTACTGTGCCGGGAGGCAGTCCTGTTACTTTAAATGATACAAATGGTAATGCAGAGACCACTAATAATTTTACTATAGATGGAATGAGCTATATGTTATCAAGTGAAGGTACTGCATCAGTAAATATTGGTTCAGATACCAGCAAGGTATATGATAAAATTAAATCATTTATTGATAAATACAATAGTATAGTAGATGATATTCAAACAAAACTTACTGAAAAGCCAAATTCTGATTATAAACCTTTGACAGATGCGCAAAAAGCTCAAATGACTACTTCACAAATCACAGCATGGGAAGCTAAAGCTAAAGTAGGTATTCTTAGAAATGATGATAATCTTGAAACCATGCTTAATGATTTGAACACAGCCTTTACTACGTCAGTAAATAATGTTGGACTTTCGTTAGGTCGTTATAGCAGTAATAATTTTGGTATAGATACATCTAAAGATTATACTACACCTGCACATATTGATATAGTTGACCCAGAACAATTAAAAACGGCTATAGCAACTAAAGGTGATCAAATATCTAAAATGTTTACCAATATATCTGCTATTCCCAATACCGTAGCAAAGGATGGTACTGTAGAATACGACAGCAGCCTTGCACAATATAAAGAAGACGGAATTTTTACTAGAATTTCAAAAATATTACAAAAAAATGTTGGGTATACAAACACGACTTTTAACAGTGCTATACTGACTTCTTTTGCAAATAAGCAATATGACTTTACTCTCACAGGAACTGGAGGAAAAAATACACTTCCAGATCAAATATATGAACAGCAGCTTAAAATAAAAGATATTAAAGCAAAAATGGCTACTAAGCAGGAAAAATATTACCAGCAATTCTCCAAATTGGAAGTCGTAATGAATCAATTAAATGCTCAGCAATCAGAATTATCTTCTATGCTTGGAAGTTGATATGAGAATTAGAATGGGGAGTAAATGATGGATTTATATTTGGAAAAAGATATGGAGAATTTAAGAAATATAACCTGTGAACTTATTAATAAACTTGAGAATGATGATTATGATGGACTTGAAAGTTTAATGGGTGAAAGACAGAAGCTGTTGGATAATTTAAAAGAATTGAACTGTACAAAAAAACAATATAATGATGCAGTCAAACAATTTAAAATAATTGATTTTCAGAATAAATTATCAAAAATGATGTTTGAAAAGAAAAAGGATTTAAGAAGAAAAATTGATGATATATCTCAAAAAAGAACTTTAACAAAAAGTTATAGTAGACATATAGGTACTACTATATTTAGTAAAAAAATATAATTAAATTATAGAAATAAATAAAAAAGCAATTAAAAAGTCAAAAAAAGTAGTAAAGTAAATAAAAATAGCAACGATAAAATAAATAGCAAAACAAAGAACAAAGTTCAGATAACAAAGAACAAATAATGTTGATTTTCAACTATCCACTATTAATTTTCAACTTAAAAAGTGTTAGTAAGCCTGAAGTTAATAGATAATTCATAATTGTGAAATGTGAATCGTGAATTGTCGATTGACGAAGGGTTTAACTATAAATAAAACGGGCAAGGACGCCCAGGTAAAATTCAAGGAGGAATTTATTATGATAATCAATCACAATTTAGCGGCAAATAATGCAATCAGAAACATGAATGTTAATTCAGGTAATGCTAGTAAGGCAATGCAAAAACTTTCTTCAGGTTTAAGAATTAATAGTGCAGCAGATGATGCAGCAGGACTAGCTATATCTGAAAAAATGAGAGGACAAATCAACGGACTTGATCAAGCTTCAGCTAATGCTCAAGATGGTATTTCAATGCTGCAAACTGCTGAAGGTGCACTAAATGAAACAACTTCAATTCTTCAAAGAATGAAACAATTAGCAACTCAATCAGCCAATGATACTAACGTAGGCGATGATAGAACTCAAATTCAGGCTGAAATGAACCAATTAACTTCAGAAATAAACAGAATAGGTAATACTACTGAATTCAATACCCAAAAGTTACTTAATGGTGGTGGAGTTGATCCTAAGTTAGCTTCTAAAGCAAGTGCATTAACTGTACCTTCACAACTTACAGGTGGAGAAGAAGGTTCGGCACAACTAACTAAGACTTTTACAATTACTAATAACTTTACAAGTGCTGATGATGGAAAAACTATAACTTTTAATCTAGGCGGAAAAGATTTAACATTTACTTTAAACAAAAATATTTCAGGTGCAAATTCAACTGCAACACAAATAGGAATTAGTGATACAGCTACTGCTACTAATTCTGCTGATGCAATAGAAAAAGCACTAGGTCTCGCAATTGCAGCAGATGCTGATTTATCAAGTAAATATCAATTAACTGTAGCTTCAAATGCTGATGTAGTTGTAAGTGCTAAAGCATTATCCTTCAGTAATGGAAAATTAACGGGTACTGATGCTGGAATTAATGGCTCTGTAACTTATAGTTCAAGTTCTGCTATGGCTAGTGCAACAGTAGCTGAAGTTGTTACAACTGCTGGAGCTGGTGCTAATGCAAGTGCTACAATAGATTTTACTGGTAAAACTGTATCAGATTTAAAAGGTACAGGATTTGTAATTGATGGTAAGAAAATAGACTTATATGATAGTACTGATGGAGCTTATAGTGGATATGCAGATTTTGCAGTTGATTTAAAGGGAGCTGGGAATGATGAAGCAATAGTGGATAAGATAGTTTCTGCTCTATATAATAGTACTGGCGCAGCAGTTGACAAGTTTGGAGTTAGTGTTGCTGCTGGGGATTCTTATCTACCAAATGAATATGTAAGCAAGACTGATGGAACAAAATTAGAAATTACTGCAAAGACTACAGGAATAGCAGGAAATGCATATACGCTTTCAGATAACTCAACTGTAGCTGTTTCAAATTTTATTGGAAGTGATAAGCTTACTAATGAAAGTGTAGTTTCAGCTAAGGGACTTAAAGATGGACAGCAAACAGTAACTATTACAAATAAAGCTGCAAGTACAAGCACTTCAAGTAGTGCAGTTAGTGGCGCAGTTGTTGCTGGAGATATAGCAGCATTAGGATTATCTATCAGTGCAAATACAAGTTTAGCTACAGGAACCTATAGATTAACAAATGTTAGTTTAGCTGCTGGTGCTGACCATGCTCAACTTCAGCAATTGGGTTCTGATGGAACAACTTGGTCAACTGTATCAGGATATTCTGATATTACAATAACAGGTGGTGCACAAACAGCAGGAGATTTATCATTTACATTAGCATCAGGTCACATTACAGCAGCTGCTGCGGGTACAGATGCTATTACATTCCAGGTAACTCAAAATCACTATGAAGCACAATTGACTGAAAAAGATGGAACAATAGGTAGTGCAGTAAATGTTGTTTCAGGTCAGCAAAATGTTAGAGTAACAGCTCAAGATGGAGTAGGTGAGGCTGTAATAAATGTAGGAGATATTTCTTCATCATTATCCACTGGAAGCAGTACAACATTTACATTTAATACAAGTGCAGCAGGTGTAAAAAATGAAACTGTTGGTGGAACATTTACAGCTAAATTCCAAATAGGTGCAAATCAGGGACAAAGCTTCCAAATGGATGTAAAGGATATGAGAGCACAAGCTCTTGGTATATCAGGAACAACTGCAGGAGCTTCCCAAGGAGTTGTTGATGGAGCTAAATTTACAACAGCTAAATCTGTATCAAATGGAACTGATAATGTAAGTGTTGAATCTTCCCTTGATATTTCCACACACGATACTGCTACTGCAGCAATTAAGGTTATAGATAACGCTATTAATGCAGTATCAACGCAAAGAGCACAACTTGGTGCTTACCAGAATAGATTAGAGCACACAATAAATAACTTAGGAACTTCATCAGAAAACTTAACTTCTGCTGAATCAAGAATAAGAGACGTTGATATGGCAAAAGAAATGTCAAACTTCTCAAAGAACAATATTTTATCTCAGGCTGCTCAAGCTATGCTTGCACAAGCTAACCAACAGCCACAGCAGGTTCTTCAGTTATTAAGATAATTTTAGATTTTTATAATAAAAGAGTCAGAGATTTTCTCTGGCTCTTTTACATTAAGGTATCTTCAAAAAATTTATATGTGCGAAAGTTGAGTTACAAAATTAATACCGAGTTTAAAAGAAATACTTAATTATTGTTTGTAATCTAACAGGAATACTCAGAGTGGCAAAGGAAAGTATTTTTTTCGGACTTAATAATATAAATGTATGTACTATATTAAGCAGTGAATATAATGAATACTTTGGTTTCACAGAAGAGGAAGTAGAGAAAACATTAAAATATTATGGCATAGAAGCTAACATGGAAGTAAATTATTTATACAGGCAGATAATACTTGAATGGTTTAAGGAAAGCATAAATAACGATAAATTTAATATAATGCTTAAAAGCCTTGTTACAGGAGATATAGAAACCTTTGAGGAAATATTTGATGATTATATAATAAAAAGTTCAAGCTTTTTTGATATAAGTGGTGATGAAAGCGAAAAAAGTGTTGGTTAAACAATAGTTAAAGATGCAGCCTTCGCAATGCGTTTTTTAAGTGAAAATTTCCCATGTGCCAAGGTTGGTTATTTAAATATAAAAATTTTTTGTTTTAAATATAAAGCTTTTTAAATTTAAAACGAATAGTTAAGTAGGTAGAAAACATAGGTAGTATAAGAAAAAAATATATTAAATGGATATAAGGTTTTTTACGAATATACCGAAAATTTAACATAAAAGTTTATAAAGAAAAAGTCAGGACGACTGGTATACCTATTATACTCTGCAGGAGGCAGATGTGAGTAGGTGTATTAGTTGTTTTTTTGATTATAACAATCCAGGGAGGGACATTAAATGTTAGTATTAGGCAGGAAGCCAGGAGAATATGTGGTAATTGGAGAAAATATAAAAGTTAAAGTTGTAAAAAGTGATAAAGGAGACTTAAGACTCGCCATAGATGCTCCTAAAGATGTAGAAATCACAAGAGGAGAAGTCTGGGAAGAACAGAATAGTTAAAAATTAATAATTAAGAGTTAAGGAAAGTTTTTCTTCACTATGTTCAGAAAATGATCTATAACTATTAATTTTTCACTATTAATTATTAATTGAATAAATCCTAACCAGTATGTCTAGAATTTTAGATATGTTTACAAAGTTAGGAGATTAAAAAGTTGAAGGATAGTTTGATTTATAATAAAGCGTTTAAATTTTCTATAAAAGTAGTTAATTTATACAAATATTTATGCAATGAAAATAAGGAGAGTATTCTTTCTAAACAGCTGTTACGTTCTGGTACAAGTATAGGTGCTAATGTTAAAGAAGGTTTGTTTGCTCAAAGTAAAAGAGATTTCCTATCAAAAATGAACATAGCACTTAAGGAATCTTCAGAAGCTATGTATTGGTTAGAACTTTTAACAGCAACTAATTACATAGATATTAATACATCAAAAACAATTTTAAGTGAATGTGAAGAGTTAAGTAAAATATTGGTATCAATAGTTAAGACAACAAGACAAAATTTAAAAAATGATTGAAATTAAAATCATCCATAACTATTAATTTTTCATTATTAATTATTAATTGATAAAAAGAACTCAGGAGGAGTCAATTATTTCCGTAATTCAGCAGGATGCTGATGAGGCGGAGATGGTTGGCTCCTTTTTTTAGTTAAAAATTAAGAATTAATAATTAAGAGTTAAGGAAAGTTTTTCTTCTCTTTGTTTAGAAAAACTAATATTTTAAAAGATTTTCTGAAGCACAGCGGAAGAAAATCATCCATAACTATTAATTCTTCACTATTAATTATTAATTAACTTGTTAGTAAGCCTTAGGGTTTAACTATAAATAAAACAAACCTAGCACAAGGAAGTGCAGGTAAAAATCAGGGAGGGAAATATTATGATAATAAATCACAATTTAATGGCAAATAATGCTATAAGAAACATGAACATCAATTCAGGTAATGCATCAAAATCAATGCAAAAACTTTCTTCAGGTTTAAGAATCAATAGTGCAGCAGATGATGCAGCTGGACTAGCTATATCTGAAAAAATGAGAGGTCAGATCAATGGATTAGATCAGGCTTCAACTAATGCGCAGGATGGTATCTCAATGATACAAACTGGTGAAGGTGCATTAAACGAAACAACTTCAATTCTTCAAAGAATGAAGCAATTGGCAACTCAATCAGCCAACGATACTAATGTAGGTGATGATAGAAGTCAAATACAGACAGAAATGAACCAATTGACTTCAGAAATTAACAGAATAGGTAACACAACAGAATTTAATACTCAGGCTTTATTAAAAGGAAATACTAAAGCAGCAGTTACTACAGCAACAAATGTAACTACAGATAAAGCAGGAATTGCTGGAGTAGTTACTGGAGCACTTTCAGACTTAGATGTTGTTAAAAAAAGTGTTGTAGCACAGAATTCTACAGCAACTGTTCAAGGATCAAGAGCAGCAGCTACAGGATCAGTATCAACTATGGAAACTACAGCATCAAGCGTTGTAGGAGTAAAATCATCAGCAACTGTTCAAGGTATAAAAATAGAGGCAGATAGTTTAGGAGATAATTTTGATAACAGAACTATAAAAATAGAACAGGGAACTACAAATAATACTGCTTCTTCAGTTAACTATAATGCAGGAAATAATACTTATACCTTTACAATTGGTAAAGATTCAGCAGGAAATTCTCTTGCTACAAATACTTCTGAAATGTACAACCAATTAAAGAGTGCTATAGATGCAAGTACAGATACTACTAATGTAAAAGGAAAATTAGTAGTAGATGAGCCAGCATCCACAAATGTAGCTATAACTGATGTTACTGCTCAATCAGTAATGTCTGGAAATAAAGCAGAAACACAAGGTACTTATGATTTTAGTATTAAGGATGCATTTGAAGAAAAAGGTGATTCAGTTACTGTTGCTGGAAAGAAATTTGTTGGAGTAATAGGAACTGCAAATGCAGCTAATGGAGAATTCAAAGTTGATAATACAGTTGGAATAACTGGTGGCGGTACTGATTTAACAGATACTAATGTAGCTGCTATGAGTACTCTAGGTACATCTAGTTTGAGTATTACTGTAGGAGACAGAGTCTTTACAATTAATGATACGAAATTAAAAACAGAAACAACTGTTGCTGGTTTGGTAACTGACTTAGGAAATCTTACAAGTAGTGATGGAACAAAATTATCAGATATTGCTAATGTTGTAGGTACAGCTGGAGTAGGTAATAAGTTATCTATTACATCTAAAAATGCAGTTTCGAAAGTAAGCATGGATGTTACTGGTGCTACTGCTGATGTTACTGCAATTGAAACAGCTTTATCATTTGATGGAACAAGTGCTTTATCAAACACTCAGGAAAATGAGCAAGCAAAGAGTTTAGCAGCTGCTATTAATGCTGATACAGATTTAGCTGCTAGATTTGGAACAGCAACAGTTGGAACTGGTCCTAATGCTTCTCAAATAACTCTTAAAGAGTTAGCTGGAAAGACTAAGGGTGTTGATTTAACTGATCCAATAGTAGCAGGTTATGGAACTGATGATAAGTTAGTTGTAACAAATGCTGGTGGACAAAACTTTAAAACTGTAGCTATAGATGCAGCAACTACTAAAGCAGCAGCAGATGCAACAGCTCAGGTAGTTGGTGCTGGTGGAGGTACTAATACATTAACTGTTAATGCTGTTGGTGCTGGAATAGCAGCTAATCAGTTTACTACTACAATATCAAGAAATACAGGTACTGGTTTATCGGTAACTTATAAAGATGGTACATTGAATATTGCTTTAGGTACAACTGCTGCTAATAATACAGATTCAAATATTCAAACAGCAATACAAAGCTTAGGCCTAAAAGATGGTATTGATTTTAACAAATTTACTGCTACAGGTGGTACTGACTGGAATACTCATAATGTTGACGCCGGTGCTTTTACTACTGCATCAGCAGGTTTTGCTGGCGGAGTAACTGCTGCTACAACAGGTACTATGGGTGTTGAAGTAGATGGTGGTAATTTGAAAATACATCTTGGAGATACTGCATATAAAAATACAGCTCAAAAAATACAAGAAGCTGTTCAAAAATTAGGAGTTGTAGGATACAAAGATGGTTCAGATTGGAAAACAATAGATTTGTCTAAGTTTACTTTTACAGCTCAAGGAAACTGGGATACAAGCACAACTGGAAATTCAATTACTAAAGGAACTAGTACTTTAGCTGGAGGCATCCAAGAAGTTAAAGGAGAATATACTGTAAATGTTGATACAGCTTTTGCTGTAGGCGATAAAGTTGTTGTAGGAGGAAAGACTCTTACAGCTGGTGATAGTTCAATTAAGCCTTTAGTAGCAGGTGAATTTGATATTGCTGGTGGTGACAAATCAGCTCAAGCTGCTAATATTGCTAATGCATTGGGTTCTGACGCTGATATACAGACAAAATATACTGTTACAGCAAATGGTAATAAGGTTACATTAACAGAAAAAGCAGCTTCAGGTACAGATATGAAAACAACTGATGTTTCAGTTAAAGCTACAGGAACTTCAGGACAGTATGAAATGAATTTTGGCGCTACACCAGCAGTAGATGGAGCTAAATTTGTCATAGATGGAACTGAAATAAATGTTTCAGGAAAACCAGCTAATGTAGGATATGCAAATGGTACAGCTATAAAAGCTGCTGCAGATGCTGCTACTCAGACAAATGAATTGGCAACTGCAATAAATACAAATGCAGCTCTTAAAGATAAATATACAGCTACTGTAGATGCTTCTACTGGAAATCTTATATTAACTCAAAAAGATACTGAAGCATCAGCTACAGCACCAGATGTAAAAACTGTTAGTTCAACAAAAGGAGATTTCTCTGCAACATTGCAGGTAGGTGCAAATACTGACCAGAGCTTGAAGATATCTATTTCAGATATGAGATCTGCTGCTCTTGGAATTAGTGGAGATGGTTCTGAAGCTAAAGTAGCAGCTAAAAATGGAAAAGTTGCAAGCTACACTACAGTTTCTGATGTAACTGATGGAACTTCTGATGTAAATACAGAGTATGCATTGGATATATCCACAAATGATGGTGGAACTACAGCAAATCAGAAAGCAACAGCAGCAATCAGTGTGCTTGATGATGCTATAAATGCAGTTTCAACTCAAAGAGCTAAACTTGGTGCTTATCAGAATAGATTAGAGCACACAATTAATAACTTGGGAACTGCTTCAGAAAACTTAACAACAGCTGAATCAAGAATTAGAGACGTTGATATGGCAAAAGAAATGTCAAATTACTCAAAGAACAATATTTTGTCACAAGCTGCTCAGGCTATGCTTGCACAAGCTAACCAACAGCCACAACAGGTTCTTCAGTTATTAAGATAATTTATAAACTTATAGAGATTTATTTAAGATCCAGAATTAGTATTCTGGATCTTTTTGAAATATATATTTAACTGACTATAAACTTATTATATGTTATACGAGGAGTGATTTAGTTGAAAGGTTTAGATTTAGGAATCTACATTATTAGTACTATTTGTGGAATATTCACCGTTAGTTCCTCATTTATAATTGCATATTATCAAAGAAAATTGCAAAAAGAAATATATAAAAATGAACAAGTATCTACAATGGTCGAAGACAAAATTAATTTGTTTGATAAGCGATATAATGTGTTTATTGATTACATTTATTTATTTCGACTTGCTCAATTATTAGGTGATGATGGAGATTTGGACATTAAGACATTTGAGGAATATACATTTAATAGTGACATGTTTTCATATATAGACATAAATCCATTAAACCATCACAATGATAATTTCTTAATATTAACTCAAAAATTAAATAGTATTGCAATGGGAGAGTTCTGCTTTCCTGAAGATATTAGTCAATTGATAGCAGATTTTAAAAATAATTTTTATGGGTACCTTGATAATTATAAAAGTAAAAGCAAATTATATAGATATTCTAAAGAGGAATATGCTGCTAAATTAAGAAATCACGTTGTTTATGTGAATGATAATAATATTATTGAAGAGATGAGGAACCTAATTAAGATAAAGGGTTAGCAATCTCAGACGAGCTCTCGCAAACACCCTAAGGATGTAGCAACCTAAGTCCCTTCGCAAGTGCCTAAGGGGTCGTGAACAAATTGTTAATAAAGAATATAGTCACAATGTGATTAGTTTTGAATAAGAATGGTTATTTTTAAGATATAACATTATAGAAGGAAATGTGATATAATGGGAACTCCACAAAGAATTTGGCTTTCATATGCAAGTTATCATATTACAGCAAGAGGAAATCATAGGAATAACATTTTTAGAGATGAAGAAGATTTTCAAATTTATCTAAAAATTATTGAGGGAACATTTGAATATTACGATTACCAGTATGAACTTATTTGTTATTGTCTCATGACTAACCACATTCATTTTATGGTAAAAACTAAGGAAAAACATATAAGTTTTTTTATGAGGAGAGTAAATGGTATATATGATCGATACTTTAACAATAAGTATAATTATATAGGACATCTGTTTCAGGAAAGATATTACTCAGAATTAATAGAAAATGATGCTCAAGCATTAGAAACTAGCAGATATATTCATCTAAACCCTGTAAAAGCAAAAATGGTACAGTGTGCCGAGGAATATAAATGGAACAGCTATTCTATGTACATAGGTATGAAGAAAGAGCGTATTATTTGCAGTCAAAGAATATTGAACTATTTTAAAGACAAAGATAGAGAATTATATAAAAAATATGTTGAAACTTCAATTGATGGAAAGTTGGCTGCTTTTGACCCATCAAATGAAGAAAGTAGGAAGACAGAATATGGGAAAATATTAGAATGAGCATTAATAGCTGGATAAATAGCTGCTGGTGCTTGTTTTTTTGTAGGTGCTAGTGCTACAAAGTAAGGATTAGGGAGTACCTGTAGCTGTTCTTTTTTAGTATGCCTAAATGATTATAAAAAGAACAGATGTTTGTATAAAATTAATTTTTTATGACCATAATAAAAATATAAATGGTGCGCCCAGCATGGGCGACAACTTGGCGGTGAAAGTCCGCTGTGGACTTGGTAGTTGTAACCACTAGCTGAAGACTTAGAATGTGCTTTTGAAAACAGTGGAAAAGAATTAAGACTAAGCATGATAATTTAACGTGAGTTCGAATCGTAAAATGGAAATATTTAAGGTATAAAAAAGCCAATCAAAATGTTTTATTATTATAAGTGATGAAACAAACAAAATAAAACAAAACCATGACGTTTTATGTAATATTTACTAATAGAAGTATTTTATGATGTAGATAATTATTGTATACACTGTTCTAGATGCAGTTCTCAAAAAGGTTTTTGTTTATTATATTTGAAAGGAATAAATTGATATGAAATTAAGCATATGTATGATGGTTAAAGATGAAGAAAAAAATTTAGAAAGATGTTTAAATAGCTTAAAAACTATAATGAGTACTATAGAGTCAGAATTAATTATAGTTGACACAGGTTCACAAGACAGGACCATAGAAATAGCAAAACGATATACAGACAAAGTTTACTTACATAAATGGAATAATGATTTTTCCGCAATGAGGAATATTACAATAAATTATGCAGCTGGGGAATGGATATTTATTATTGATGCAGATGAGGAAGTTTCAAATGAAAATCAATTGATTACTTTTTTAAAATCAGAAAAGTGTAATGAGTATAATACTGCAATTATGCCTGTTGAAAATTTAAATAGTATAAAGGATAGATACGATTATAGTGTAATACAATCTCCTAGACTTTTTAAAAATGATGGAGAGTTTTATTATAAAGGAGTGGTTCATAATTACCCGGTATTTAAAAAGCCTGTAATTGCAATAAATGCTAAGATTGTTCATTATGGATATATTAATGAAGATAAAAATCTCATGGAAAGAAAATTTTTTAGAACTAGCAAATTGTTAAAATTGGAATTAGAAAAAGATCCAGATAACATTTATTATGGGTTTCAACTTTCTGTTACATATAGAATGCATGATGATTGTAAAGATGCACTAAATCAGATTAAAAAAACTTATGAGATTATGAATAAAGGTCATTTTAATAAAAAGGATTTCTTGTATGTTTATTATCAGTATGTTATCTGTCTAATGGATTTTAAAAAATATTCTGAAGCAGAAGAAGTTTGCAGGGAAGGATTGAAATTAGATAATAATTATATTGATCTTGCATTTTATATGGCAAAATCTGAAGCTTTCAGTGAAACTTTTAAGAAATCCATTGAAAGTTATAAGAGATATATTGCTCTGGTCAAGGAATACAATAACTCTAAATTGAGGTATAATGTAAATTTAGGACTGTATACTTTAGGTAGAATAGAAGAAGCGTATAATGATCTTGTTGTAGGTTATTATGGGATTGGAATGTATGAAAAGTGTTTGGAATATAGCAAATTATTAACTTCAAAGGAATTTATACAAAATAGTATAGGAGCAGTTGTTAGTTCATATATAAAATTAGATAGGTATTTGGAACTTAACAAGTATTATGAAGATGTAATAATTCCAAATGGCATACAGTTTGAAAATAAATTTAATTATGTTTTAGAACAATGCATGAATGAATTAGAAAAAGGCAAGAGAGAACTTTTGATAAAGAGGTTTGCAGGCTATTCTAATTCTTATTCGTATTTAAATAAAATAAGAAGTTCAGAAGCAATAGCTAGTAATGGTTTAAAGAAAATTATTATTGATTTTGTAAACAAAATGGATATGAATTTGCAGCCAAATTATTTTGGAGACTTGATATATTATATGCTTAAAGCTGGTGGAGATATAGGGTCATTGTTGTATAATGTGTGGGATTCTAGACTCAATAAATTTATGGAATATTTAAATGATACACATAAGGATTTATCCAACTTATTAATTGAGTATATTAATTTTCATGACGACGTTAACAATTACAATAATGTTAGAATTAATAGATTATTTTGCAGATATGTATTATTAATTGATAACATAGATGATAAGAGCTATCAATATATATTTAAAAAATATATAAAATTTGGTATTTCTTATGTGACAACAATATATAGTAAATGGTGTATAGATAATAAAATAGTATATGATGTAAAGAATAATGAGGATGCTTTTTTTATTTATTTATATCATGCTCAAAAATGCAGAGATAATAATGATATGAAAGGTTATTACAAATATCTGAGAATAGCTTTAGAAACATATACTTATATGAAAAAGGGAATAGAAATTTTAATGCAAAACGAAAAAGTCTTAACAGGCAAAGAAGAAAAAGAATTTGAAAATTATAAGACTAAATTAAAACAGAATATTTCAAAGTTAATTGATTGTGGAAAACTTGATAATGCACAATTTTTAATTTCACAATACGAAGATATTGTGAAAAATGATATTGAAATATATTCAATGAAAGCAGTAATTTATATGATGCAGCAAAAAAATAGCGAAGCTGAAAAAATTCTTTTAGAAGGACTAAAAGTTGACCCAGATAATGCAGATATATTATTTAACTTAGCTTACGTTTATGAGATGAATCAAAACTATAATAAAGCAATAGAATACTATAAAACTGCATTTTTGGCATCTGATAATAAAGAACTAAAAGAGAATATAAGAAACATTATTAAAAATTTGTTAGAAATTTTGAATTCTAATATAACAGTTGAAGATTTTTTTAAAAGTATATAAGAAAATTCAAATAGTAAAAAATAAAAGATATTGATGCTTTGTGATTTTTATTGCTTATGCTAATCTAATATTAGTTCAAGTGCTCATTTTGTTGTGGAGGATATTCCTATTTTGTAGGGCAAATAGGGCACAGTTTCCGCCCTACTAATCCTACGAAAAAATAGTAGGGACAATCAAAAACAGCCGTGGATATCGGCACTACTGACAGTATTGTCATCTTATTTTTTACAATGTCAGTAATGCTGATATTTATGCCTTCTTATATAACAATATATTTAGAGAGCAGAAAAATAGGCAGAGAACAAATTGTAATTAGAGTTAAAAATTTAATTAAGCAATGGTGACAGACACCTGTAAAATAATGTAATAATATTTTTAGAACGGTCATTGAATTGGCTGCTCTTTTTTAGTATATCTAAATGATTATTAAAAGAACAAATGTTTGCATAAAATTGACTTCTTGCGACCATAATAAAAATATGCTATATATAATGGAAAAATGTGAAGGAAGAAATAGGAACTATGCTGGATAACTATGTACAAAGTAAAGGTGTAGAACTTAATAAAGAGTATTTTTCAGAAAGACTTTACTTTTATACTTCGGGATATCCTTTCCTTGTAAGCAAACTTTGCAAAATAATAGACGAGAAAATAATGCAGGAAGGTGAACTTGAGTGGAAAAAAGAATATATGGATAAAGCTGTAAAGATACTTTTAAATGATGATAATACGAATTTTCAAAGTTTGATTAAAAATATTGAAAACAACAGTAAACTGAAAGAAATGATAAAGAGTTTAATTATAGATGGAAATAAAATTAATTACAATATAAGTAATCCAATTATAAATATGGGAATACTTTATGGAATATTTAAAAATGAAGACAATAGCTTGAAAATAAATAATAGAATATATGAACAACTGATATATGATTATATGAGTTCATTAATAGAAACATCAACTGATGTTGGATTTTACAATGAAAAGTCAAATTTTATAAGAGAAGATGGAAACCTTGATGTACAAAAGATACTTTTAAAATTTCAACAATTTATGAAGCATGAGTATTCAGAAAAAAGAATATAAAGAGTATAGTGGAAGTCTATTGTTAGATACTCCACTAGGAATTTACATGTTGAATTTGCAATAATGACATGTTAAACTTGTAATGTATATTAGATGTAGGGTGGTGTAATATGGATAATGAATTATTAAAGGCATTAGGTAATTTACTTGACGAAAAATTAAAATATATAAATGATGATATTAAAGAAATAAAAAGTGATATTAGTGGGATAAAAAATGATATTGAACTTATAAGAATACAGCAGAAAGAACATGGTGCTATACTTAGAATACTTGAGGATAAGGCTAATACTAATAAGGCTGAGCATGATAAATTAAGTAATGATATGATTCAACTTTCAGGAAAAGTTGAAGATATGAGAAAAGATTTAGCTACAGTTGAGGTAGTAACAGCTAGAAATATGGAAAATATAGCAAGCTTGAAGATTATAAAATAAATAATAAAATTTATGAGCAACTTATATATGATTATATGAGTTCGTTAATAGAGACATCAACAGATGTGAGATTTTACAATGAAAAGATTAGATGAAACAATCAAAAAGGTATATATTAATGAATTTAACGATTTGGAGAAATTACTTAAAAGTACTCCGGGAGTATAAATTCTGGAAAATGTAAGTAGGCATCGATAGCTAGCATATAAGCTGTTGGTGCTTATTTTTGTTAAATGTAATTATTTATGATAAAATTACAATGTGAGGAAATTGGAGGGAGGCAGGCACATGGTAATCAATCATAATATAAATGCAGTAAATGCATTGAGACATATGTCAATAAATACGTCTAAGATGGCAAAAGCTGCTAAGAGACTTTCTTCTGGATTAGCCATAAATAGTGCATCGGATAACCCATCAGGTTTGGTAGTATCTGAAAAAATGAAGTCACGAATTATAGGACTAGAGCAGGCATCAAGAAATGCCCAGGATGATGTTTCTGCTATACAGGTTGCAGATGGTGCATTAGAGGTGACTACTTCAATATTACAAAGAATGAAGCAGTTAGCAACTGAAGCTGCAAATGGAACATTAAAAGATCAAGATAGAAAAAATATTCAATGCGAAATCAATCAATTAACCTCAGAAATTAACGATATAGGTGACAATACAGAGTTTAATACTATAAAGCTGTTAAGCTTTGATGGCAAAAAATATAATCAAATTAATCCTCATCCTGTAATTCAAGCTGGAGCTGATTTAGGGCAATGTGATGTGATCAAAGTAGAGGATATGAAAGCCAAAGCACTAAATATAAGTGGACAATCGGGTGGAAGTGTTACATCAAAGGATGGAAAAGTAACAGCAAAATTTGTAGAGTCAAATCCAAATGATAAAGATAATGTAGTTACTGATGGAAATGACAATAAAGCTGTAGAGTATGCACTAGATATGACAGATCCTAAAAATGCTAGTGCTGCTATTAAAATATATAGTGATGCTATAGGAAAGGTATCTTGTTTTAGAGTAGGTTTAGGAGCTCTTCAAAATGTATTACAGTGTAGGATAGATTGTCTTGGTGATACAGCAAGTAATATATCTGCATCAGAATCTAAAATAGAAGATGCTGATATGGCAAAGGAAATGATAAATTATTCAAGATACAATATTCTTTCTCAAGCATCGCAGGCAATGCTAGTACAAGCTAATCGTAATTCATCAGAACGGATGTCACAGTTATTAAAGTCTTTTATAATGTAGCTTAACTTCTGCACATATAAAATTTTGACTTAATATAAAAAAATTACGACCTAAATGAATTCACAATTCACAGTTCACAATGCGAGAGTGTTAGATTTTTTCTGTAAATTAGCTTTCTATGATATTTTAGAAAGACAGCTATGTAAAAAATTATTTCTGTCTTAATTTCAAATATATAATTTAAAAATGAGTATGTCAATAACGCCTAAGAAAAAAGGCGTTATTTTCATAAAAATTTTATTCGGGAAGTCTGCCATCATACATTATGGATAGTTCACCATAAACCTTACCCCAGTTTCTGAGGACTGACGTCCATTTCTTAGTTGCCTCAAATGTTGCAAGATAAAGTGCCTTTAGAAGTGCAGTATCACTTGGAAATACGCTTCTTTGACTGTTTAATCTGCGGTATGTGCTATTAAGGCTTTCTATGGCATTCGTTGTATATATTACTTTTCTGACTTCTGGTGAAAATTTGAATATAGGGGTTATAGCATCCCAATTTTTCAACCAGCTTCGCATAGATCCTGGATATTTATCATTCCACTTCTTAGTTACAATTTCCAGATTTTTATGAGCAGTTTCCTCAGATGGAGCCTGATATATACTCTTAAGATCCTTTGCAAAATCTTTCTTGTGTTTATAAGATACATATTTAAGTGTATTTCTTGTCTGATGTACGATGCATCTTTGGTACTCTGTGTCCGGAAAGGACGCATTTATAGATTCTTTTATGCCAGAAAGACCATCTGCACAAAGTATAAGAATATCTTTAACTCCTCTGTTCTTAAGCTCATTTAGAACACCAAGCCAGTATTTGCTGCTCTCGTTCTCACCTATATTTATGGAAAGCACATCTTTTATTCCGGCATCATTTATTCCCATGATTATATAGGCAGCAAGTTTTTTTACTATACCATTATCTCTAACAGAAAAATGTACTGCATCTATGAAAACAATTGGATAAACTGTAGACAATGGACGCTGCTGCCACTGTTCAATCTCTGGTAATATGCGGTCTGTTATGTTAGATATCATACTTTCACTTGCTTCAAAACCATATATGTCTTCAATAATTTCAGATATTTGTCTTGTAGTCATACCTTTTGCATACATCGATATTATTTTGTCTTCTATGCTTGATATGTCCTTCTGGCGCTTTGCTACAGCCTGCGGCTGAAATGTACTGTTCCTATCTTGAGGTACATCAATCTCTACTTCACCATATTTACTTCGTACTTTCTTGCTTTTCTTACCATTCCTGTAGTTAGCTTCATCTGAGCGTCCATACTTTTCATAGCCAAGATGGTTGTCCATCTCACCTTCCAGCATCTCCTGAAGAGTTCCTCCCAGTAGATCTTTCAGTGCATCTTGAATGTCCTCTGCAGATTTGATATCATACTCACTTATAAGAGAAGTTATAATATTTCTCTTACCATCTGTCATTGGTTTTACCTTATAAACATCTTTTTTCCTTGCCATAAAAAAAGCCTCCTATAATTTTTATTTTATCATAGAAAGCTTTATGTTTTTATTTGATTTACAGACTTTTTATCACAGGCTCCACAATGCACAATTTCGGTAGATTTTTCTCCGCTGTGCTGCGAAAAATTTTAAATTTAAAGCTTATTGAAGCTCTGCTTCAATGGCGCTATATTTTAGATTTTCTGAAGTTTTAACGGAAGAAAATCATCCTTAATTGTGAACTGTGCATCGTGCATTGTGAATTAGTTGCTTCGCAATATTTTTAAACTGCGAAAGTTAGTTATACATAAGTACTTATCTTATCCTTCTTGGATTTTTTATGAGATTTTTTTGTAGAAGAAGTATCTTTATTATCATCAACTATCATATTATCTGTTTTACTTTTTTTGGAAGACTGTTTTCCTTGGGTTCCTATATTTTTCTTTGCAGCATTCTTGACTTCTTTTGTTTTAGATGAAATCTGTTCATCTATCCTTCCTATATTTGAGGATAATTTATCCATTTGGGCCATCTGAGAATTAGAATAGGTTCCCTTTATTGGATCAGGTTCACTTAGGATAACATTCATTTGTCTTTTCATACCAGCTTTAATAGTATACATTTTAGATAATTTAGAGACATTTGAAGCAATTTTTATTAAATTGTTTAATTGTATTGATTTCTGTGCGTTCTCATCATATGTTATTTTTTCAGTAGAATTTTCTTTCTTTTTTTGTTTCTCTTCATTTTCTTTTTTATGAGTTATTTGTTCTGATTTGATTTCAGCAATTTTTGAATCTATTTGCTCAATTTGTTTGTTTAAATCTTTAATATTGGATTGCTTGCTTTTTTCATCCATACTGCTATCTTTAATTCCCTGGATTTGATCTTGAATTGATTCTTTTTCTTTTTCCAAAGCTTGAATTACATTATTATTAGATTTAATATTACTTATTGAATTTTTTTTGTTTTTTTTGTCTAGTTTATTATCATGAGATAAACTATTTATATTTATAGTTTTTGATTGAATTGAGTTTATAGTCATGTAATCATCTCCAAAACAGGTTTTATATAAATAGACTTTTCCAAAACATTTATCGTTACAAATATGGAAAACTTAACTATTTATTATTTACTTTGGTATAAAGATTTTGATTTATCTACGATAACATAAATAGTTAATGAAAGAGAAACGAAGTATTTAACTATCCGTTGTTAATTCTCAACTTTTAAGTAGAAAGGCGTGTAATTATGAATATTTCAAAAATTAAATTTAAAAGTAGTTTTTTAAGTATGTACAATAATCAAAATAAGAAATTATCAAATGCAGTAAAAACAAGGCTAGATTCTCAAAAATCAATGGCTGATACTTTAGAAGTAAATGAATTAAAAGTTGAACTAAGTAAAGCACAAACTTCAGAGAAACATATACAAGAAGGGGTTTCTTACCTTCAAGAGGAAAATAAAGCTGTAAATTCATTAAAAGATATGTCCCAGAAATTGAAACAAATATCTTCTGAATATAATAGTGGTAAGTTGACAGATGAAGATAGGAAGGCTGCAGAAAAACAGGCCAATGAAATAATAAGTTATATGAATAGTGTAGTAAACTCTACTTTTGGAGATAATACTTTTAGAGAGAATCAGATTAATGTAGAAACTAATCATGGATCTGATATTATTATAGATTTAAAACCTTTTGATATAAGTATAGATTCTGATGCGGATAAAGACAATAAAAAAAATGGTGATGGAAAATTTCATATTGAAGGGAAACTAGGTATAAGAGATATATTGAAAGATACCAATAGAATAGAGAATAATTTGATAAAACCTTTGGATAAATATTCTGGTAATATAAAAAGTCAAATAGGAGGGCTTGTAGATGATGCTATGTATCAGAATATGGTAGTAGATATGACAGTTAAAGACTTATGTCAATTAAAAGCTATGGATAAGTATACTGCACGTATTGCATTATATAATTCCAAAGCGATTTTAGAAAACGCGGCTAATGCACTGGACTGTCAATCATCTAGGTTACAAAATAGTACTGTTTCACAACTTCTAAGTTAATTTTATTAAAAAGGAGTTTATGATGCTAACCATATAAAAGAGGATATTAAATGCTTTTATAGAATAAATTAATAAATAATATGAAGTAATCAGTTCACAACTAGAATTATTAATTCTTAACTCTTAATTATTAATTATTTTTATATGCGGAAAAGAGGTAGAATATGATGAACATATTAGTTACAGGAGGAGCTGGCTTTATTGGACACTGGATAGTAAAAAAACTGCTGGAAGATGGTCATAGAGTTACAGCCTTTGATAATTTATCTAATGGAAGAATTGAGAATATACAGGAATTTAAAAATAATTCTAATTTCAAGTTTATAGGTGGAGACGTAAGAGATGAAAATAAGTTAGATGAAATATTTAAAGAAAAGTTTGATATAGTATATCATTTGGCGGCATCTATAAATGTTCAAGACAGCATTGAGGATCCAAGGACTACTTTTTATAACGATGTAGTAGGTACTTTTAATATACTTGAGAGAGCTAGAGTTCAAATGTTCGGCAGAAATGGAAAGATGGATGGAGACGGTTGGGTCCTTGATGCTAATGAAGATACTTATCCATGTAAAGTTGTGTTTACTAGTACGTGTATGCTTTATGATGTGTCAGGGCAGGAAGGAATAGATGAAAAGCATCCAGTAAAGCCTGTGTCACCTTATGGCGGAAGTAAAATAGCAGCAGAAAATATGGTACTTTCCTATTACAATGCATATAAACTTCCAGCGGTAGTGGTAAGGCCTTTTAATACTTATGGGCCATTTCAGAAAACTGGAGGAGAAGGCGGCGTAGTTGCTGCATTTATAAACAATTCACTGCATAGTAGAAATATAAATATATATGGTTCAGGAGAGCAGACTAGAGATCTTCTATATGTCAAGGATTGTGCGAGATTTTTGGCAATGGCAGGGTATTGTGATAAAGTTAATGGGCAGATAGTTAATGTTGGTACTGGAAGAGATGTTACTATAAATGAATTAGCCCAAATTATTACGAAAAACAGAGTTAAAGTAAGACATGTAAAACATATTTATCCTCAAAGTGAAATTATGAAATTAAAGTGTAATTATAAGAAGGCAAGAGACCTTATAAATTGGGAACCGGAATATACATTGGAGAAGGGAATTGAAGAAACTGAACGCTGGATAGAGGGAACTAAACTGCTAAAATAGTATCTTTTTAGAATATAAAGCATCAATAGCTGATATATAAGTTGTTGGTGCTTATTTTTAGTTGAAAGATTTTTAAGTGCTTATTAGCAGGTGTAGGAAACTTCATGTTAAAATGCAAAGATTATAAAGAAGAACAAATGTTTGCATAAAATTAATTTTTTATGACCATAATAAAAATACAGCTTTAATAATGGAAAAATATGATTGTTATAGATTATAATAAAATAGAAGATGAAGAAATTTTGTGGATATATATACTATCTATAAAAAGGTGGTTTTAAAATTATGAAAAAGAGATTTAATGTAACGGGAACCTGCATACCAGAGAAACATTATATGGTAAACATTTCTGATAAAATAAAAATAATAATGAATTTTATAGAAGATGAAGAATATTTTGTAATAAATAGACCAAGGCAGTATGGAAAGACTACAACTTTGTATATGCTTAATAAAAAGCTTAAAAAAGATGAAGATTATTTACCTATAAAAATAAGTTTTGAAGGAATTGATTCAGAAACATATAATGAAATGAAAAGTTTTTTAAAAAGTGTAATGCTACGAATAGCAAATTATTTTAGGTTTAGTAGAAATAAAAATATGGTGGAGTTTATTAAAAAATATAATAGTAACATAAACACGATGGATGAATTCAGTAAGTTTATAACGGATTTAGTTGAATATGCTAATAAAAAAGTGGTTTTTATTATAGATGAAGTGGATAAAAGTAGTAACAATCAATTGTTTTTAGATTTTTTAGGAATGCTTAGAGACAAGTATCTACTTAGAAATGAAGGAATGGATATTACTTTTCACAGCGTGATACTTGCCGGAGTGCATGACGTCAAGAGTTTAAAGATTAAAATAAGACCTGATGAAGAACATAAATACAACAGTCCCTGGAATATTGCATCGGATTTTGATTTGGATATGAGCTTTTCAAAAGAAGAAATAGGAACAATGCTTGATGACTATATTAAAGATAAAGGTGTAGAACTTGATAAAGAGTATTTTTCGGAAAGGCTTCATTTTTATACTTCAGGATATCCTTTCCTTGTAAGTAAACTATGTAAGATAATAGATGAGAAAATAATGTCGGAAAGTGAGCTTGAGTGGAAAAAAGAATATATGGATATGGCTGTAAAGAGACTCTTAAATGATGATAATACGAATTTTCAGAGCTTGATTAAAAATATTGAAAATAACAAGGAATTATATGATTTTGTAAGGAAAATAGTTTTAGATGGAGAATATATAACATATGTAAAAAGTGATGAAATAGTAAATTTAGGTACATTATATGGTATTTTAAAAGAAGATGATGGAAACTGTAAGGTAAATAATAAAATTTATGAGCAGTTGATATATAATCATATGATGATGAAGGTAATAAGAAATAAAGAATATGCTGAAATATCTAAATATAATTATAAGTCGAATTTTATAAGTGAGGATGGAAATCTTGATGCAAAAAAGGTACTTATAAAATTTCAGGAGTTTATGAAACACGAGTATTCAGAGAAAAGAGAAGCTTTCTTGGAGGCAGATGGTAGGCTTCTGTTTTTAGCTTTTATAAGTCCAATAATAAATGGAACAGGATTTGCTTTTAAAGAAGTGCAGGGCGGAGAGGAAAAGCAGAGAGCCCAACATCTATGATTTGGTGCGAATCGCTTTCACAGAGTGCAAGCGTTTTGATATAGTTATAACCTATAATAAGAAGATGTATATAGTGGAGCTCAAAGTATGGTATGGTGAGGAGTACCACGAAAAAGGACTTGTCCAACTCGGAGAATACCTGGAGCAGTACAGCCTAGATACAGGATACCTTCTAATATTTGATTTTAGAAAACTCAAGGCTGAAGTGGAAAAAGTAAATGAAACTAGTATTGAGATAGACAGCAGAAAAAAGAATATATTTGAAGTTTATTGTTAAATATTATGTATATGCTAATTTGCAGAGATGAATTGGATTAAGTAGTTTGAAAGTTGTTATTTTGATAATATAGATAATATTATTGCAAAATTCAAATAGATAATAGATTTAAGTGAGGTGTGAGTCAATTGAATATAGATAAAGATAAAGTAAATAAAATAATTCAATTTCTTACTGAAAATATAAAACCATATTTAATATATTTATTTGGTTCAAGTGTAAATGGAATTTTTAGAGAAGATAGTGACATTGATATTGCTTTTATTAGTGATATTAATACTACAGACTATGAAATATTTATGTTAGCACAAAAGCTTGCAAATATATTAAAAAGGGATGTTGATTTAATTAACTTAAAAAAAGCATCTACTGTATTTAGAATTCAGGTAATAGCTAAAGGAGAAAATATATATTGCATTGATAATAAAAGAAGGGCTTATTTTGAAATGTACTCTTTTAAGGATTATGCTGTATTAAATGAAGAAAGGGAAGTAATACTTAAAAGTATAAAGAAAAGAGGGCATATATATGAATGATGTTATACTAAATAAAATATCTGTTATCGAAAGATGTATAAAGAGGATAAATGAAGAATACAAAAATAATCCTGAAAACTTAAAGAATTATACTAAACAGGATTCTATAATTTTAAATATACAAAGAGCTTGTGAAGCATCCATAGATTTGGCTATGCATATTGTTTCGGAGAAAAAGCTTGGTATTCCGCAAAACAGTAGAGACGCATTCGAAGTATTATTTGAAAATAATATTATAGATGAAAAACTTATGAATAATTTAAAATCCATGGTGGGTTTTAGAAATATAGCTGTTCATGATTATCAAACTGTAAATTTGGACATAGTTAAAGAAATAATTGAAAAACATATATATGATCTGAAAAAGTTTTCAGAATATATGCTTATTTTGTAAGGTGCCTGTCACCAAAATGGAACAAAAATGTCCCACTGTGGTGACAGGCACTAAATGGCAAAAAAATCATATAGAATAAACTATTAACGTATGTTAATATAAATTTAATAAAATATTAATCGAAAATTGCAACATTTCGAAACTTAGATATGAGGGAGGCGTTAAAGTGAAATTTTGTGTTAAGTGTGGGAATAAACTAGAAGACAATGATATGTTCTGCTCCAAATGTGGACATAAATCTGGAGTAGAAAATGGACAAGAGGATGATGTAGGAAATACTCAAATTTTTAATACCGACCTTATAAATAAGCAAAATAGTGAATCTCAGGTTAAACAAGATCTTAATAAAGAAAATTTTAATGATGAAGAAGTAGATGAAAGTATATTTGATACACTTAGAAGAAAGTTACGATTGAATAAAAAAATGTCAGTAATTATAGGAATAGGTATTTTATTTATTACAATACTTGTATTTTTTCTAATAGGTAATGCAGCCAGCAAACCTTCTAATGTGGTTTCAAAATTTCAAAAAGCGGTTGCATCCAGTAATAAAGGACAATTGGTGGATATTCTTTATTGCAGTGATAATAGATTGAAAATAGATGAAAAGAGTGTAGCTCCTTTAATTAATTATTTTAAGGACAATCCTTCTTATTTAAATGAAGTTGTGAGTCAATTAAATAATGAAGTAGCTAGATCTGACGGAAATTTAAATTCTAATTCCAAAGGTAAATTTGATATAGTTTATGCAGGAAAAAAGTATTTGTTTTTCAAGGATTATAAGATAGGAATAAAGCCGTCATTTATATTAGTAAAAACTAGAATAAAGGATGTGCAATTTTCTTTAAACAGTACTCAAATAGTAAAAAGTGATTCAAAAGATTTTTCCAAGCAGCTCGGTCCTTTTATTCCCGGGAAATATAAACTTAATGCAGATTACAAAAACAGCTATGAATCTTTAAATGAATCCCGTGATATAGATTTTATGAATTCAAACGAAGACAGCGAAAATGTAGAAGTGTTTAAGGATGTTTCTTATGTCAATATAAACAGTGATTATCCAGATGCAGAAATATTTTTAAATAATAAGGACACTGGAGTTAAAGCAAAGGATGCCAGTAATTTTGGACCGCTGGCGGCTAATTCATCTGTATATGCTGTTGCGGCTGTAAATGGGCAAAAATTGCGAAGCAGCGACTACATTCTGAAAAAGGATGATGATTATATAAAACTTGACTTTACTCAATCTCAAACTAGTATGCAAATTGATCAGTATAGAATGCGTAATTTAATATATTGGTACACGTATTATTTTACACAAGCAGTAAATACTGGTGATTTTGAATATGTTGAGAGTTATCTGTATCCTGGAAGCCCACTTTATAATGACCAAAAAAGTTATGTGGCAACTACTTACGAAAAGGGCATAAAGGAAAATATCAAATCTTTTAATGTAATCTCATACAACTTAAGTGATGATAAAAGATCTGGAACTGTAAGTACAGAGGAGGTTTATAATATATATCAGAGTGATAGTACTACTCCTAGCACTAAGACTTTTCATTATACTTACACATTCAGGTACAATGAGGAATTTTCTGGATACCAGCTTTCAGATATTAAATCTAATTAGTGACAGGCACCTTAGTGGGGTGAAAATGTTCCCACTAAGGTGCCTGTCACCGTAAGGGATCATTTTTCACCCACTTAAGTATGAGACATCGAAGAAAAGATGTTGCTAAATATTTTCCCTTAGTTTACGATAATATAATTATAAAAAATTATTGGAGGGATAGATATGGATATAGCAGCGCTATCAGTGGCAATGAGCCAATCGAGTGTACAGCAGTCAGCTGGTATAGCACTTACAAAAATTGCTATGGATGCAGGAGAACAAAAGGCAGCTGGTATGACAGAAATGTTGAGCAATTCTGCAGTAGATACTAATTTAGGTAGTCATTTAGATGCAATGGCATAACCCTAGGGGTGTAAAAATTGGTAATGAATCAAAAAGAGCAATTAAGGCAAGAACTGGAGGAAGAGCTTCAGTGGGTAAAGTATAGGCAGCAAATGCTCGATACTATGGAAAAAAAGCTGTTGAAAATGAGAGAAATAGCAGAACAAGCTAAGCAGGATAATATTGACGAAAAATACTTAAAAGTTTTAAATGATAAAATAAATGATTTGGCAGCACAGGTTAGGGCGTTAGATGGAGAAAGTAGAAAAACAGAAGATGAAAAAATATTATAGGCAGGGTGCCTGTCACTATGTAGGATACTAACGTTCCCACTCAGTGACAGGCACCTTTGTATTAAAGTAATTTGTAAATTACACGAAAAATAAATAATGGGATTAAAGGATAACTAGTGCAAAGATGCCATATGGAGACAGGCATGTGATAGCTGATTATAAATTAATATGAAACAAATACAGAGGGGAAGTATATATATGATAAATGGGATTTCATCTAATAGAAGTATACAGACAATGACTCAAAATAGAAATGATACATCAGAGCAGGAAATAAAGTTACTTGAGAATCAAAAAGATGCACTTCAAAAGCAAATAGACAATATAAAAAATGGAAGTGGAGATGTTAACACTAAACAGCAGTTAATAAAACCTATTCAAGAGCAGATACAAGAAATTGATGCTGAAATTCAACAAAAACAAGTGGATAGTGTTGACAGCAAAAATGATAATTCTAATGGTAAAAGCAGCACAAATACTAAATTTAATGGTATTAATGGCCAAAATAATAATAAATATTCTGGAGAGGATTTGTTGCTTGATGCATCAAAAATATATAAACAAATTAAAACGGTTAATTCTGTTAGAAGTGGTTTAATGGATAAAGCTAATGAATTAAATTCAGATGCAGATGTAGATGAGGCACTAAGAAATTACAAAAGTGCTGAAAATAATAGATCTAATGCTGCCCAAAGTAAAGGACGTGCAATTAGCTTGGAATCTAAAATAGGAAAATTAAATGGAGAGATGAATAAAGATGTAAAGAATGAGATAGAAAAGAATGGAAATATAAATGTAAATAAAGATGTTCAACCAAATGGTAAAATTGATGATAAACAAATAGCAAATGATAATAAGAATTTAAAGGAATATAATAAAAATGTCGGTGAGGACAGTAAAGAGGACAAAGATAAATCCATAAATGTATTTGTGTAATTTTAGATTTTTGTAATAGCTAAACTCCTTTCCAGAATACGTGGGAGATTATATGCTAATTTTATGGTGAAATTTGCTATTAAATTAGGTATAATATTAGTAATGGAAATGTTTCTTGTTAGGTGCCTGTCACCGAGTGGGATATTTATTACCCCATCAAGGTGACAGGCACTAAGAATAAAAATGCAAGAAATGGGGATTCTAAACAAAACTAAAGAAAGGAGTTGCCTATATATTAATATGAATAGTTTTAAATTGAAGGGTACGCTTAGAAGTAAAAGATTGGTTCTATTAATTGCCTCTTCAGCAATTATAGGTGTTTTAGGTACTACAAAAGTGTATGCAGCACCGACAGTAGATAGGTATGGTGGTATGGATAGGTATGAGACATCTGCTAGAGTATGTGATGCTGGATGGAGTACTAATACTGATTATGCTGTATTAGTAAATGGAGATGATTACCATGATGCTCTTTCAGCTGCACCTCTTGCTAAAAAGTACAATGCCCCTATACTTTTAACAAACACAGAAGTGCTAAATCCTTATACATCTTCGGAACTTATTAGATTAAATGTGAAAAATGTATTTATAGTGGGTGGAAAAGGTGTAGTATCACAAAGTATAGAAGATTCACTAGTGGCTAAAGGAATGAAGGTTGTTAGAGTTGGTGGTAAAGACAGATATGAAACTGCCCTTCAAGTTGCAGCAAAGATTGGTAAGGCCAGTGAGGTTGCATTAGTAAATGGAAATGATTTTAGAGATGGAATGACAATAGCATCAATAGCTGCTTTAAAAGGAATGCCTATAATATTGACAGATGGAGAACATATGCCTGTTTCTGTTAAAAAATATTTAGGTAATACATCTAAAATGGCTCAAATATATGTAGTAGGTGATGCAAATACTATAAGTGACAATGTTATAAGTGGGTTATCTAATGTTAAAAGAATAGGGTCAGGAGGAAATGCATATGCCAGAAATGTAAGCATAATACAAGCCTTTCAAAATGAAGTAAATACTGGTACCTTATATGTAGCTTCTGCTAAGAACTTTCCAGATTCATTGAGTGCATCAGCTTTAGCTCCAAAAACATCATCTCCAGTATTATTTGTGGATAGTCCAATGGATGAGGCTACGTCAAATTTTCTTAAAACCCATATAGTAAATAATTTAAAAATATTGGGAGGAACAGGTTCCGTAAGTTATGATTCAGAAACCTCAGTTGAAAATATGACTTTGGGAGTAAGCAGCACTGATGCTATAAATGATACTATATGGCAGGGTGAGAAATATACTCCAAGGGCGACTATGGTTATAACAGCTACAGATGGCACCAAAAAGGAAGTTGCTATAGATTGGAACTTAAGTCAAGTAAATACTGCAAATCCAGGTACTTATACTTTTACAGGAAAATTAAAAGGAACAGATACTACAGTATACGCAACTCTTAAAGTAAAACCTCTTCCATATAAAATTGATGATTTAACTCAAACGGCGGTTAGCAGGACAAGCTTTGGACTTCCAACTACTGTTTCGGCTCAGATGACGGATGGTACAACAGCGGATGTACCTGTGTTATGGGATTACGGCACACAGTCTGGGAATAAACCAGGAGTCTATGTCTTTTATGGAACAGTAGATAAATACAGTAAAAAGGTTAAGCTTACTTTAACGACAATTGATAATGGAACAGGTAGGACTATAAAAACTATAAATAACATAAAGGCAACTGTAACTACTAAATCTAGTTATGTATTTCCAACTACAGTATCAGCTATAATGACTGATGGTTCAACACAAAGTTTATCTGTAACTTGGGCAAATGAAATTAAATATTCTACTGGAGTGTATACTTATGAGGGAACAGTAAGCGGATATAGTAAAAAAGTAGGTCTTATGCTTATAGTTACAGGAGAAGGTGGAAAAGATCCTAAAGATCCAAATTATCCTACTAATCCTAATGATCCAAATGTAATGGACTTAGGAGAATTGGACCCTATAATGCAAGATGAAAAATATCCAACTACAGTAAAAGATCCAACTACAGGAAGAAAAGTATCAGTTACATGGACAGATGCTATCAGTATTGATTCTACTTTTTTAGATAATCAATATTTAGATGATTGTAGAGTTGCTAAATTTACTCTGAATGGAACTATAAGTGGTAATAAAAAAGTTAAAGCAACTATAGGAATAATTCCTAAAATTATTACTCTTAATGTAGATGGAAAAACTAACAACGTTCCAGCTGTATCTATAAATATTAAGAAAAGTTACTATCCAAATGGTGTATTTAATATGAGTGAGTTATCAACTAGAATAAATGCAGTTATAAATGGGCCAAATGGAATTAGAGAAGCAAAAAATGTACATGTTCTTCTTTGGGATCCACCAGTTGTTGATATAAGCGATGCTAGTACATACTATGTAACGGCAACTATAGAGCATTATAGTACACCTGTCACCGTTACAATAAAAATTGAAAACTAGCTAAGTGGTTGACAATATATTTTCTTATGATGTAAAAATTGTTGCTAGATTTCATATAAAAAAGGTAAAAAAATTACAAATTGTTACGATTATAAGAATATAAATGTTTTATTGGATATATTTACTAGATTATAAAATTAAGTGAATTAACACTCGCGAATTTCACGAGTGAATAATTATAACACAATAATGTATGGAGGTAATAAATAATGAAGAAAACTAGGCTATTGGTAATGACAGCAGCAATTGTACTTGGAATAGGTACTAGTGTTTACGCCAAGTTGCCACCTCATTCTATAATAGTGGGAAATAATGTTTATGATATAAGCTATTTTACAAATGATCCTAGTGGTACTAATACTGCTAAGGTAAATGATCAGCTAGCAAACAATTTAGGTAAATTATACTATGTAGATTCTACAGGTGTAGCAAAGGATATATTTACAGAAGCAACTGTAGATGACAGTCAGATAGTATCTAAAGTTGGCAACACTTTAACATATTATCCTGGAAATGGAACTACGGAAAAAATTGTTACTGATGCAAATAATAATTTTTTAGATCCTAGTACGATTACTGGTGGATATGTAATTGCACATATTACTTATAAACAACTACTAGCAGAGGGATTAAATTTATTTACTTGTCAGCTCAGTCAATTATCAGGTGTAAGTGGAGCAGTTTATTTCCAAGTAGGAAGCAGTCCAATGACTCCTTTAACAGATGTAGCTACTTATATGGGACAACTTTCTAATGGAGCTGGTAATATGGTACATTTATATGCTAGCGATGGTGCTACAGAATTAGCAAATGGATATTTGAATATAGTTACAAATGGGGCTTCATCAGGAGATAAGAACTTAACAGTTAATTTGACGTTAACTGGAAACTCAACAGATGTAGATAGTTCTACACAAGGAAATAAAGCTTATAATATAGTTAATAATGGATTTGTTACGATTGATAAAAATGGAAAATGGATTTACTACAGTAACACAGGAGATAGTGGTAAACTTTATAAAAGAAGTGCAACAGGTACAGATGATATGCTTATTAGTAATGACAGTGCAAAATATATTAATATAGTAGGAGATTGGGTATACTATAGCAATTATAACGATGGTGGAAAGATATATAAGGTTAAAATAGATGGCACAGAGAGACAAAAAGTTTCTGATGATATGGCATCTTGCATAAGTGTAGTAGGAGATTCTATATATTATATAAATCATAGTGACAATGATAGAATATATGTACAGGATTCTACAGGTAAAAAAATGGTTTTAAGTGACCAAGCCAAATATTTAAGTGTTACAGGAAACTTCTTGTTCTATGTTAATGCAGGAGATTCAAATACATTATATAGCTATGATTTAAGAAATAGCAGAAAGGCAAAGATAAGTACTGTAAATACAAAATTTATTAATGCTTGTAATGATTATCTGGTTTTCTATACTGGCTATGATGGAGTGCTATATAGATCTACAAATGCGCAAGGACAGATTCCAGTACCTATGAGTGTAACTACAAATGTACAAACATCTGCAAAAGCCAGTTCATATAAGGCATTAACAGATAAACCTACAATTATATGTGCTACTGATGATAATAATATTTATTACATAAGTTATGTAGATGGCAATAAAATATATAAGTTAGATAACACAGGAAATGGATATAGAGTTGTAAATGATTCAGCAGATTATATAAATATAATAAATGATAGTCTATATTATATAAAATCAGGGAAGATCTCAGTTGCACCTAAAGATGGAGATGGAACTCAAAAGGGCATTTCCATAACAAAACCTAGATTAAATAGCAGGGTAGTAAGTGTTAAACCTATGCCAACATATACTACAGATGATATAACAAAATTTAATTTTCCGGAAACTGTTTCTTGCATAATGAGTGATGGAAGTGAACAGACATTAGTAGTTTCATGGAATAAAACTGTACCAAAGCCATCAAAAGGTGTATATACATTTAAGGGTACAATACTTGGATATGGAACATCTGTTACTATGAATGTAGCATTAGATTCTGGAACTATTAATGCTAATAATGTAAAAATCGTGAACAATGTAGGAAGTAAAGACACTATAAGTATTACTGGCTTGACTACTGGTGATGTGGTAAATGTTTATAATAGTAGCACTGATACAAAACCATTAAAATCAGCTGTTGTAGATGCAAGTGGAAAAGTAAATATGACAGGCTTAAATCTTTCTCCTGATGGTGGAAATGTATATATTAGTTTAACTAAAACAGGCAGACAAGAAGGTAACAAAGTAGGGGTTCAGTATCAGGCAGAGGCACCAACTGGATTTACAGTAGATGCTGCTAATCAAAATATAACTGGGTTACAGGCTAATAAGTTGTATAAGGTTTATATACAAGATGAAAATTCAAATGGAACAGTACCAGTTCTTCCTACAAGTTATGATGTTTCTGCAAAAGCAGATGGTAATGGAGTTCTAAAGGTTCCTACTATGATATCTAAGATAGATGCTAATAAAGATGGAAAGCAAATGCTTAGAGTAGTCGCTGCAGGTAATGTAGATAGTGCTCCTTCAGCACCAATTGAAATAAGTAGGGCAACAGTACCTAGTTATATAGGAATTGATCTAAACCTTGGAAGAATAACTGGAACTACTACAGAAATGGTATTTACTTATGATGATTTAAAAACTAATACAAATCCAACTTGGTATCCATGTCAAGCAGGATCTACACTAGTTTCTATGACCAGATCATTACAAGTATCAGTTAAAGTTTTAGGTAATGGTCCAGTACTTGAAAGTAAGCCTGTGTCTTATGGATTATTCCAGTCACCTACGATAACAGGAATATCGGATGGAGGAACATATACTATTAAGAAAGATAAATCTACTGATAAGTCATTGTTCCCAACTGTAACTTGGAATGATGATAGCATTATTGATGCAGATAATAGCACAAAATATTGTGCGGTATTAACTAAAGATGGAAATCCTATTTCAGGAAATGGTTCAAAAACATATTCTATGAATAATGGAGTTGTTGATACAACTGGAACAACTTATAAGGCTATAAAAGATAGTAGTGATTTGGAAAGTACAATAGAGAATAAAGGCGATGGAAGCTATGCACTTACAGTTGTAGGAACAAAGACTGTATCAGGTATGAATCCATCTAGTGCAACAAATGTTACCACTGTTAAATTTACAGTAAATTCATCAGTACCTGCAACGGTAGATATAAAAATGTTAGAGAAAAAAGGCACAGAAAGTACTACTATTGATACTTACTATCAAGCAACACCAACATGGATAGATTTAGCAAAAACTGTTGATACAGCAGTAATACAGAGATTAGATTCTTATATACCACCAGTTGCATCAGCAACTGATACAGCTTGGGATAATGTTGCTAAAGTAGCTTTCCAAAGGACTACTATACAACAGAATGGATACTATAAATTAACAGTTACATCTACAAGTACAGAAAATGGAGCAACAAATGTTTCTACAAAAATATTTAGAGTTGATGCAGATGATAAAGCAACATCACCATCAGTTTTTGGAGTATCAGATGGAGGAATCTATGATAAAGTTATTAGTGGAATTACAATAACAGATACAGATCATAATACTACAAAAGCTACAATAACAAGAAATGGATATAAAACTGATTATATAGTAGATCCAACAAGTTATAAGGGTGGATCATTGACTGTAGATGGAAACTATGTATTGACATTAGATACGACAAATAATATAAATGGTGCTACGACAGAAAAAACTATTAACTTTAAAATTGATGATGCAGAGAGTAATCCAACTCAAGCAGCACCAAAAGCACCAGATAAAAATGGAAAAACAGCAACATTTACATTTAATGATGGCAATGGCAATATAGCAATTAGAAATGTTGATACTAGTGAAGAATATAGTGTAAATAATGGACAATCATGGACGCCTGTAACGTCAACTGGAACTCAGTTAATTACTTCATCAAATGATTTAAACTTGTTAAATAAATCTACTACTACAAGCGTACAAGTAAGGTATAGAGCAAATGGAAATACACCGGCTTCAGAGGCACAGGTTATTAATTTGACTGCTTCACCTACAGCACCATCTGCAAAATTTGAATTTAGCTATGATGCAAATCATAATTTAATAGGAGGATTAAAGAATCCAGATGGGACAGCTATTTCTACTCCTTCAAGTTATGAGTATAGCATAGATGGCGGATTAAATTGGAACAGTGTAGACAATAATGGAGCTTTCAAATCAGAAGATGTAAACATAATAAATACAACTAATGGAGTACAAGTTAGAACTAAGGCAAGTGGCCAAACTAAAGCTTCTAATGTTGAAAAGATATCAGTAACTCAAGCGGCAGCACCTAATGTAACTTCAACTCAAGTAACAGGGGGAGTTAAATTAACAAGTCTTTCTACAGGACTTGAATATAGGGTAAATGTTGGCAGCACTACAGGAACAACATGGAATAACTTTACTTCAGGAAATACTATTCCAGTTACACAGTCAGGTTCTATAGATGTAAGGAGTAAAGCTACAGGAACTGCAATGCCTGGTAATATAGCAAATATACCAGTTCAATTAGCAGCAGCACCAGCAGTTAAGACTGCAGCAACAGCACCGATATTAAATGTTAAATATTCAGAAAAAGTATTATCAGATGGAAGAAATTTAGTAATAAATACTAAAGCTATTGCATTAACTTATACTTTACAATTAAGTGGAAGTAGCACTACTCCAATAACATTAACTCAGTTAGAAACTGCATTACAAACAGACATAAATACATCTATTGGAAGCGGTGTTATTAAAGTTGGTGATGATGGAGAAGGAAAGTTAACTCTTACTACAGTAGCAACAGGAGCTGCAGCTAAAATAGACTTTACTGAACCATCAATAGTAGACGGCAAATCAATTACTACATCAACAGGAGACGGGTCAATTAGTGCTGAATTAGGATTTACAGATATAACATCTGTTACAGGAACAAACTAATAACATTAATTAAGATGTCAAGTACTAGTTAAAAAATATAAAAAAGCAGTTCTAGTAATAGGACTGCTTTTTTCATCAAGATGAATGTTTATATAGAGTTTCCGATTGTATTCAATACTTAAAAGGAGGAAGAAAAATTGAAAAAAGTTATTAAAAGAGCTGCATTAATTGTATCATTTGTAATGATTTGTTGTATTTCCTATGGTTCCTCAAGTGTTTTGGCGGCAGATTTTAAAGATATGGGAACCAAAACTATAAATGACACAAACAAAGTATGGACAGTGAAATTTGGAGAACCAGTAGATATTAATTCTTTAAATAATAATATAAAGCTTCAAGATATTACAAACGGTAGTACTGTTACTGTAAGTGTTTCAGCGGGTACTGATGAAAATTCAGCAAAGATTAATCCACCTTCCGGAGGATATAAATTATCCCATAACTATAAATTAACTATAGACAAAAACATTAAATCTAAAAAAGGAAGGCATTTATCACAACCTGCTGTACTAAATTTTAGTTTAGTTTCTAATAGTAGCATCAATACTGGTGGTAACAGCAGTAATAATAGTGGTGGCAACAGTAGTAGTAATACTGGTGGCAGTAGTAGTAGTAATACTGGTGGCAGTAGTAATAATACTGGCGGTAACGGTAGTAACAATAATAGCTATACTGCTTCAGCAAATGTGGAAGTTTCCCCATCGGTTCCATTGAGGAAAATATCGGTATCTACAAATTTACCAAATGTTACAAAATATAAAATAGAAGAAAATAACAATTATTTTGCTATTAATAGTAGTATTATTACATTTGTATCAAAAAATACATTACAAGTATACTTATATGATAATAGTGGAAAATTGCTTGGAACATCTACATTGGATGTAAGCTCTACGAAAAACAACATTATTATGAACATAACTCTAGCAAATTAAAAAGGTGCCTGTCACTATTAGGAAACAGAAATGTTCCACTAAGGTGACAGGCACTATTTTAAAAAAGAACTATATGTGATAAAATATTCTCATTATACTTTAGACTTTGAATGAATGATATGCTGAAAAGGGAAAAATACACATTAGAAAGGAAAATGGAAATGAAAAAAGTTAGGATAGCATTGATGGGTCTTGGAAATGTTGGCGCAGGAGTTTGGACAATATTGAATTCCAATAAAAAGGAAATAATGAAGAGGTCAGGATACGAAGTAGAGGTAGCAAAGATTCTTGTAAAAGATAGAAACAAACATAGAGATGTGGAAGTTCCAGATGAAATTGTGACTACGGATTTTAATGACATATTAGAAGATGATTCTATTAAAATTGTAGTTGAAGTTATGGGTGGAATAAATCCTGCAAGGGAATATATGCTCAAATGTATGGATAGAAAAAAGCAGATAGTAACTGCAAACAAAATGCTGCTTGCAACTGGTGGAGACGAACTTTTTGAAAAAGCAGACAGCAAAGGAGTAATGTTTAACTATGAGGCAAGTGTAGCTGGAGGAATTCCAATAATAAATGGAATAGACGAAAGTTTAACTGCAAATAAAATTGAAGAACTATATGGTATAGTAAATGGAACTACAAACTATATTTTGACTAAAATGCAATTGGAAAAATTGGATTTTGATGTGGCTTTAAAACAGGCACAGGATATGGGATATGCTGAAGCTGACCCTACGTCGGACATTGAGGGATTTGATTCCCAATATAAATTAGCGATACTTTCATCACTAGCTTTTGGAACAAAAATTAATGTAGATAATGTGTATAGAGAAGGTATTACAAAAATTAAATCTATAGATATAAAATATGCTAAAAAATTTAATATGGTAATAAAGCTGCTTGCTATTGCAAAAGAAAATGAAGGTAAGCTTGAACTTAAAGTACATCCAACCATGATTCCAGAATCACACCCACTTGCTAACGTATATGATTCTTTTAATGCAATATTTATAAAGGGCAATGCAGTGGGAGATCTGATGTTTTATGGAAGAGGTGCAGGAAGCTTACCAACAGGTAGCGCTGTAGTAAGTGATATTATTGCTATATTGAGAAGTAATGTGGATATAGAAAATTTTAATTCTGTAGTGAAAAATAACCTATGGCATAGGGAAATAAAAAATATAAAAGATTGTGCAAGTAAATTTTATATTAGACTTTCTGTAAAGGACCAGTCAGGCGTACTTGGCGAAATAACCACAATTTTAGGAAAACATAATGTAAGTCTTCGCTCAGTAATGCAAAAAGGCAGGGAAGAGTCAAAGGATAAAGTAACTATAGTATTAATTACTCATAAGATAGAAGAGGCAGAGATTAATTCTGCTATTAAAGAAATTGTTGATTTGAAATCTGTAATGCAAATAGACAATATTATAAGAATTGAAGATTTTAAATAAATTCAATTTAACTTGAGGCAGTTGTTACTTGAAAAAGTTTTTTATGCAGCAGCTGCCCTAATAATTTTTTTAAAGTCCTATTTTGTGAAAAAATTTCAATCCCAAAGCAATCATTCCAGATGTTATCATAGGACCTACGGGAACACCGCCTAAAAAAGCAGCGGCAATTACTGCTCCCAAGATTAGCGCTGGCATTACTTCAGTATGACCTTGTACAGTTAAATACTGCATGCCAAGACCACTTAAATAGGTTGTAAAAAGGGATATGAGCAGGGCAAATATTCCAAGCCATGAGGTAAATACATTTCTAATACTTATATATTTCACACTTCCATTTGCAATTGGAATTAAAATTGAAGCTACTAGTATTACTACTCCCCAGAAAATTCCATTTTCCTGTAAAGTTGGGAATACATACTTGTCTATGTTAAGAAGCTTTAAAAATAGAAGAATACAGGCAGCTAGGGCTACGGAATTTGCTTTTCCAAGAACTGCAGCTGCTAAGATTATGACTAAAATTATAGTTGATTCCATTTAAACCATCTCCTAAAATGTAATAAACAATTTATATAAGTATAGTAAGAATAATAAAATGTCGAGTAATAATATATACTATTTATAAGTTAATAAAATGCAATTTAGGGGAATAATTCATAGAAAATTATAATAATTTTAATGAATTTCCATTGAAAAAAGTTATTCAATTGTATAGTATAATAGTATATGTTTTGATAGAATAGTTATATTAGAGTTAGTTAATAAATATTAAAAATGTATTTTTAAGGGGAGAACTTGTTATGGATGATAGAATCGTAAACTTCGATGAAATTAAAAATAGAGCTAGGGAAAAAGATATAGAGAAATTTGAAGATTATGTATATGGACTTTCCTATGATATGTCTCAGGGGAAATTATCAATGGGAGATTTTTATAAAAACATTCAAGAATATATGGAAAAAAACAATATATCACAAGAAAAGCTTTTTAACATTCAAAAAAAACTTATGGAAAGATATGGCTTTAATATGGAAGATGTAGAAAAGCAGATGAAAGACATGGGAATTGAAATTCCTTCTGTAAATAAAAATGTTGACTATGAATCTTTGAGAAAAACAGTATCATTTCAGGAAAAATATAAGCAGGGTATGGGCAGTGCCTTAGTAACCACTTATACTATAAATAATTCATTGAATAGTCTTAGTATACTTATAAGTGAAGAAAAACTTACTTTAAAAAGTGAAAAAGATATAGATTTGCAGGATCCCGAGTTAAATGAATTTTTGTGTTCCTATAAAAAGGTAGTAAAAGATAAAAAACTTAAAATATCATTATGTTCAAATGTTAAAGAATTTGAATACTAGTTTAATTATATAAAACCATTCCCTATATTGGTCAATATGGGGAATATTTTAATGTGGCTTGGGGGGATTTAGTATGAGAAAATTTAAATTCAAAATATGGGATAAGGAAAAAAAGTGTTTTTATATAAATGAAAATCCCTATCCAGAACAAAATTGCAAAGTTAAAGATAGATTTATATCCCTTGAGTTTACAGGCTTAAAAGATAAGAATAGTAGAGAGATTTTTGAGGGGGATATAATATCTATAAATAATGAAAAAAGTTCTATTAAGCTGCCTGTGAAATTTGGAAGATATTCTTTTGAAAAATTTATAGGTGAATGTGGAGAAATTACTGATGCAACTGAACTCTATGGTTTTTATGTAGAAAATGAATATTTGTACATCCAAATGTTGAAGGAAAATGTAATAGTTACAGGCAATATATTTTTGGAATATAATGAAATAATATCTTAAATGATCTAATTGTACTTGAGAAAGCTGAGTTAGTTATATTGATTTTTACTTTAAGCTGCTATAAACTTATAGTAAAATTTTAATTTTATTATAAGGGGTGGATTGCTTTGAAAAGTAATTTTGCTGTATTGTTAAATTGTATGGATGGAAGGACTCAACTTCCTGCAATAAATTGGATAAGGGACAATTTTCGTGTAAAATATGTAGATATAATATCAGAACCAGGAATTGATAAAGTAATTTGCAGCGAAGATGAAAATTTTATCAATTCATTAAAGTATAAGATGGATATATCAATAAATTCTCACGGAGCTTCTACTGCATTTGTAGTAGGACATTATGACTGTGCAGCAAATAAAGTAGATAAGGCAACTCACCTAAAGCACATAAAAAAGTCTGTTTGCATAATAAAAAAATTATATAAGAATATTGAAGTTATAGGTCTTTGGATAAATGAAAATTTTGAAGTGGAAAAAATTTAGGCATTTATATTGTGATTTTAATAAGGAGCTGTTGCAATAGCAAATTTTTAGATTGATATGAACAGTTTCTTTTGTAGACAAATATGCTTAAAAGTTAAGAACTATTAATTGTTAAAAAACATGTAGATTAATTGTGAAAGGATGTTTGTAATTTATGAAGTTATTAATAAAAAAAATTAATGAGGACGCTGTAACTCCATTTTACGCACATAAGGGAGATGCAGGCCTTGATCTATTTTCAGTAGAAGAAGTCTCAATAAAACCAATGGAAAGGAAGTTAGTATCTACAGGGATTAAGATTCAGCTTCCACCAAATACAGAAGCTCAAGTTAGACCAAGAAGTGGTCTTGCATTAAAATATGGCATAACTCTTCTGAATACACCTGGTACTGTAGATGAAGGATACAGGGGTGAGATAAAAGTACTTATGATCAATTTAGGACAGGAACCTTTTTTAGTTGAAAAAAATATGAAAATTGCTCAAATGGTAGTAAAGCCTGTGGAAAGAGTATATGTACAAGAAGTAGAAGAACTAAGTGACACTGAAAGAGGGGAAGGAGGATTCGGATCTACTGGAACGAGATAGGAGTTAAGAATTAATAGTTAATAGTTAATAGTGAAGAGTTAAGGAGGATTTTTCTTCGCTATGTTGCGAAAAATCTAAAAACTAAGTGGTATGAACATTAAATTTTTAGATTTTCTGTGACAACAGAAAATCGCCATTAATTGTGAATTGTGCATTATGCATTGTGAATTAATTATTGTATGTTATTTTTAAACTTCGCAAGTTGAGTTATATGAATAAAAGCTTTCCTCCTGGACATAATTATAGAAAAAATAACCAGGAGGTAAAAGCTATTGAATAATGTTACTCTTATTGGAAGGTTAACTAAGGATGCAGAATTGGTTCAGCTGGAAAATTACGATAGAAGTGTAGTTAAGTTCATTCTGGCAGTAGGCAGAGATTTTGTAAGTAAAACTGGAGAAAGAGAAGCGGATTTTATTCCTGTTTCCTATTGGACTAATTATGGAAATAAAATGCTTCCCTATTTAAAAAAAGGAAGACTTATAGGAGTAAATGGTAAAATAATTACTAAAAGCTATACTAAAGATGATATAAAAAAGTATTTCACGACTGTAGAAGCAGACAAGGTTCAGTTTTTAGACCGCGAAAAGGAAGCTCTGGCATAATTTAAAGAAGTACAGTTATAGGAAAAATTGGGGTAAAATTAAAAGATTACCCCAATTTTTAATTGCTTATTGAAGGTAGGTTATTTATTGTTTTTTATATTATTCTAGAGTATGATATAATAGGAAAATATAGTGAAAAAGTGTATTTCTAAAATTTTTAATCATATTTTAGTTTTAAATGTATAAATTTGGCCATAGTTATTTAGAAAATAGGAAAATATAAAGATTGAAATTAATATTTGCAATTTTGCGTTAATTTTAGGGGGGAAAAATATTCTATGTTTAATTTTAAAAGCATTAAAACTAAGTTAATACTGATAATTTCTGCAACAACAGCAGTATTGTTATGTGTACTTGGAATATCAATTTATGAAAAATCTTATGGGATATTGTATGAAAAGTTTCAAAACAGTTCTGAGCAAATTGTAATAAATGTAAATGGTTCTATAAATAAATTTTTAAATGGTATGGAAAGTCAGACTAAGGTTATTGCTAATAGTTCTGTTTTAAAAAACTTGGATATTAATAATGATGGTAGCAGAAGTAGTGCAGTAGAATTACTTAAAAATACTAAAGACAGTAATGAAAATATGGTAAGTGTATATTTTGCTGATTTGAGCGGCATGAGAATAAATATGGATGGAAACATACGACAGCCATCTAAAGAATATGATGCTAGACAAAGAACATGGTATAAAGATGCTATGAATAAAAAAGGACAAGTTGTATGGACAGATCCATACAAAGATGTAAATACGTCACAAATAATGATTACGGTAGCAAAAACTGTGGAGAAAGATGGCAATGTAGTAGGAGTAGCAGCTATTGATGTTTCTCTGAAAAATTTATCTAAAGATATAGCTTCTATAAAGGTAGGAAATACAGGATATGTTTGTATTACTAATAAAGAAGGTACAATAATAGTACATCCAGATTTTAACCAGGTAGGGAAAGAAAGTGAACTTAAAAAAAGTAATTGGGATTATATTAACTCAAATAAAACTAATTATTTTAAAAATACATATAATGGAGTAGAGAGACTGTATGCTTATACTACAAATGAGAAAAACTCCTGGAAAATTGTAGGCACAGCTAAAAATGCTGAATTTGTAAGTGATACAAGTGGCATAAGAAAATTTATTTTCTGTTTAGTTGTTATAGGGATAGTAATATCTATAATAGTATCCATTTTAATTGGTAACTCAGCATATAAGATATTAAAAAAGTTAAAAGTAATAGTTGGTAAAGTAGGTGAAGGGGATTTTACTTACAGTATCCCTGAAAAGTTTTTAAATAGAAATGATGAGTTTGGAAAAATAAGCAATTACGTACAAAGTATGAATATGAATATAAAAAAATTAGTTGAGGATGTTAAGAAGAATTCTTCAAATGTTGAGCAACAAGCTGAAGGTCTAAATGCAATTTCTGAGGAAATATCAGCTTCTTCACAGGAAGTATCTGCAGTAGTTCAGGACTTAGCTAAAAGTGCTGAAGGACAGCAAAAGTATATAGATAATATGTTTAATTTGTTAGAGAATGTAAACAAACACATGGAAAATATAAATGATAAATTAAATTCTGTAAAGGTAAGTACGGGTAATGCAGTGAATAAAGTAGACTTAGGAAAAAATGAAGTGAATTCATTGAAAAAGGCAATAGTCACTGTAGATTCTTCTTTTACAGTAGTTTATGATAAAGCTTATAAACTCAATGAGTCTATAATAAAAGTAAGAGAAATAACTGATGTTATAGCACAAATAGCAGAACAAACAGATCTTTTGGCTTTAAATGCAGCTATTGAATCTGCAAGGGCAGGTGAAGCTGGAAAGGGATTTTCAGTAGTAGCAGAGGAAATAAGAAATTTAGCTGAAGAGTCTCAGGATTCAGCTAAAAAAATAAGTGATTTAATTAATTATATAAATAGTGATTCAAATGAGGTTATTGTAAATTCTAAAAAGGCTGAAGAATCTATAAATGAACAGAATATAGTGGCAGAAAATATGGTCAAATCTTTTGAAATGATAGTGGATTCAATTGAAGAGATTGAACCTTTAGTTGATAAAACTTTTACTTCAGTAAATAGCACAATACAATCTAGAAAAGAATTTACGGACAGTATGAATCAGTTTGGAAATTTGATAAGAAACACCGCTACATCTACAGAGGAAATAGCAGCATCTACAGAGGAAGTAAGTGCATCCATACAGGAAGTGGCATCATCTGCTGAAAACTTAAATTCCACATCCAAAAATTTAATAAATGTTGTAAATAAATTTAAAGTAGAATAGAAATTGTAAATTGAGAATTGAAGTTAATGGAATTAGTATTTGACAGTATGCTTGTTACATTGATAATATATAATATATAACTTAATTAAATTAAAAAGTAAATTAATAGATATAAAAAGTACGGAATAAAAGAGGGGGATTTAACTTGAGTGAACATGAAAAGATATTTATACCTAAAGAGTCTATAGATAAATTGGTTTCAGGATTAAAAAGCATAAGAATTACTACTAGAGAAAAAGCTACGCGGAAAGAAGTAGATAAGCTCTTAGATTTACTACAAGAAGATTTAAGTCAAAAAAATGTTCCTCTTAAAGAACAAATATTGGAAAAGATGAAGGAAAGCAAGGGAGTAGATCCTAACTTAAATGCTAATTTGTATATACTATATCGTAATTTAGACAGCGGCCAGATTACTGAAGAACAGGCACTTGAATTATTTCAAATGTATGTTAGGATAGAGCCCTATAATAAAACTATACTATAATTTAACTCAACTTTTGCAGTTTAAAAACTTTGCGAAACAACTAATTCACAATGCACGATGCACAGTTCACAATTAAGGATGATTTTCTTCCGTTAAAACTTCAGAAAATCTAAAATATAGCACCATTGAAGCAGAGCTTCAATAAGTTTTAAATTTTAAATTTTTGGTAGCATAGCGGAGAAAAATTTACCGAAATTGTGCATTGTGAACTGTGAATTGTGAATTCATTTAGGTCGTAATTTTTTTATATTAAGTCAAAATTTTATATGTGTGAAGTTGAGTTATTAATTTTTAATCCATATGTGACGTACATAAAAGATGATTTTAATTTACTGAATAAGTGTTTTAACCTAAAGCATTCTATAGGAGATTTCGATAATAATTAATAGGGGTTAAGCTTTATGAATTATTATCGAATAAGTGCTTACCGTATGTAGAAAGGAGTAAATTTTATGAGACTGAGTTATAATATGCCAGCTTTGATAATGCATATGATCCAAAATCAAGCTTTAAATAGGCAAAGTGGAGATTTAAACAGAATATCCAGTGGATGTAAAATAAATAGTGCTGCAGATAATCCAACGGGACTTGTACAGAGCGAGAACATAAGTATCCAGGTTAAGAGCCTTGAGACCGTAACTAGAAATGTCCAGGATGGTGTAAGTATGCTTCAAAGTGCAGAAGGTGGATTAAATGAAATCACAAGTATGGTTCAAAGAGTTAGACAACTTACGCTGCAAGCTGGAGATGGCTCTTTTAGTGATGGGGATAGACAAAAAATACAGGGTGAAATAGATCAGATGCTGAATGGAATAAATGAAATGGCAAATGATACGGAATTTAATGGATTTAAATTATTAGGTCAAAATAAAACTATTAGTATGACGGTAGGAACAAATGCTGGGGACGATGTAAATATACCTCAAATAGACTTGACTAATGGACCGGATAGTGTTGTTTCAGATTTGTATAAAATTAAGACTGGTGGAGGAAAAGATGTATTGAGCGGAGATACTGATAGTGCTTTAAGTGTTATAGATAGTTCTTTAAACAAAATAATATCTTTGAGAAGCAAATATGGGGCTTTGGAAAATAGATTTACTAGTAGTTATGATAATATGCAGGAGTTAAATCAAAAAATGACTGATGCATACAGTAGTATAAGAGATTCAGATATGGCAGATGAAATGATGAATTATTCAAAAGAAAGCATAGTAATACAGGCCTCTAATGCAATGATTGCTCAGGCTAACAAATTGCCTCAGGATGTTTTACAAATAATACAAAATTTTAGAAAGTAATACATTTGAAATTAAGTTAAGGTACCTTGCTTTTATTGTTAAGGTATCTTTCTTATAGTTTTAGCCGTAAAATTATCCACTAATGGATAAGAAATGATAAAATACCTTACAAATACGGTTATATTTACAATATGCAATATATTTCTATTAAAAGATAATAAACTTATAAAAATGTCACAAAAATATAGAATATAATTTATAATTGTGTTAATCTATCTATATAGAAAATAATTTTAATCAAAAGTAAAGTACAATTTAAAATTTAATTGTTTAAGGGAAATTATAATATTCTTAATGTTTTTAAGAAAGGGGGAATTTTGGTTGAGTATAAATAATATGTCAAATGATCAATTAGTAAATAATCTGCTCACAAGAGGACTAGATGCAACTACAGCTAGAAGTAAGGCTATATCAAGTAATATAGCTAATATTAATACTGCTGGATATAAAAGAAAATATGTAACATTTGAAGAAAATCTTAAAAATAGTATAGATAACTTAGAATTAAAAACAGATAATGCAAAACACATAAAGTTGGGTAATGATTATGGGGCAATAACTACAAATACTGACAATTCAACTAGTATGAGATCAGATGGAAATAATGTGGATATTGAGGTGGAAACCGTAAATCAAGCTGCAAATGAGCTTATGCAAGATGCACTTATAACCCTTGAAAACAATAGATTAAATATGCGCAAGACTGTAATAAATGGAAATTAGGAGTGATATTTATGATTCAAGCTTTTAATACATTGAGAATAAGTGCCAGCGGTCTTTCGGCAGAAAGACTTAGTATGGATACAATAGCTTCCAATATGGCAAATGCAGAGACAACACGTGGTGCAAATGGACAACCTTATAGGAGAAAAGTTGCAGTTTTTGGAGAAAATTTAGGTAAAGCTTTAGATAGTAATGGGAATTATGGAGATGTCCCTCAGGGAGTAAAAGTTGTAGAAATAAAGGATGATACTTCACCTTTTAGAAGGGTATATGATCCTACTAATCCAGATGCTGATGCTTCAGGATATGTTTCTATGCCAAATGTGAATATATTGAACGAAATGGCTGATATGATGGTAGCTGTTAGATCTTATGAAGCAAACTTAAGTGCTATTAATTCTGAAAAGAATATGTTTTCTAAAGCTTTACAGATAGGTAAATAGGAGGACAAAATATGAAGATAAATGAATTTACTCCAGATACTACTGTGTTTGATAAAATAGGTGGAAATACTTATAAACAAAATGTATCAAATGATTCCAAAGATAATACAGTAAATAATGAAGATGGTGTAGCCTCTTTTTCAAATTTGCTGCAAAGCAAATTAAATGAAGTCAATAACGATCAGGTACAGGCGAATAACAGTATCCAGGGATTTGTTGAAGGGGATAGAAGCGATATACACAACGTTATGCTTGATGCTGAACAGGCTAAGATGTCATTAGAACTTGCTGTGCAAATTAGAAATAAATTTGTTGAAGCATATCAGGAGATAAATAGAACACAGTTATAGAAGGAGAACCGGATTAAATGGGTAAAATATCGCAGATTTTTAAAAATTTAATAGGCAAGTGGAAAGATTTAAGCAGAAATAAAAAGATAGCTTTTAGTGTTATAGCTGTAGGAATTGTTTCAGCTTTGATATTTGGGGGATTAACTTTAGGAAAAACGAAATATGCGGTATTATTTTCTAACCTAGATGCTACGGATTCAGCTGCAATTTATAAGCAGCTTCAAAGTGATAAAGTAGATGCAAAAGTACAGGGAAATTCTATATTAGTGCCTAAAGCTCAAGTGGACAAAATTAGAATGCAGACTCTTTCAGAAGTACAGCTTACTAATGGAAGTAAGGGATTTGAGCTTTTAGATAAAAGCAATTTTGGGCAAACAGATCAGCAGATGAATATAAATTATCAAAGGGCTCTTCAGGGTGAACTTGAGAGAACTATAAAATCACTTCCACAAATTGAAAATGCAAGAGTTCATTTAGTACTCCCGGATAATACCGAATTTGTGAAAGATACTCAACCAGGGAGTGCTTCTGTAACTATAAAATTGAAACCTGGACGAAGTTTGTCTCAAGATCAAACAAAAGCTTTGGTAGCACTAGTATCTGGAAGTGTGAAAAGTATACCTAAAGAAAATGTTGAAGTTATAGATGATAAATTAAACCTTCTTTCAAGGGATCTATATCAAAATAAGGATGGCAAGGATAGTGACGCTACTGTTCCTGCTGAAAAACAACAAGAATTACAGCAAAAATATGAGGATGATATGGAAAAAAGACTTCTTGCCATGCTGGAACCTATATATGGTAAGAACAAAGTAAAAGTAAAGGTAAATGCAGATTTGGATTTTGATGCAGTGCAGCAGGATTCCACTACTTATGATCCAAAAAATGTGGTAGTAAGTGAGCATACTATAAATAATACAAATACAGGTGGTACAAATAATGCAAGTACAAGCCCTGTAGATAACAATATGAGTAACACATCTGTAAGTACTACCAATAATGGCAATTCAACTCAAAATGAGGTTACGAGAAATTATGATGTATCTAAAGTAGATCAAAAAACTATAAAGGCTCCGGGCAGTGTAAGGAGACTTACAGCATCGGTTGCACTAGATGGAACTGTAGATGATGCTACTAAGACTTCTATTAGAAATCTTGCAGTGTCTGCTATAGGATATAATCAAACAAGGGGAGACACTATAAGTGTTGAGGCAATTCCTTTTGATACTACGGCTCAAGACAATGCAAAGAAAGATTTAGATGCAATGCAAAAAGCTGAAGCCCAGGCAAATCGTAATAAGATTATTATAGGAGCATCTATAGCAGGAGCATTATTAATAGCTGCTATCGTTGGATTTATATTGTGGAGAAGAAAACATGCAGAAGATGAAGAAGAATTATTTGATGAAGAGCTTGGTAATACTCAGGGTATTGATACTGTTATAGGGGATGATGATCTAACCAAAGAGCAGAATAAGCTTAAATTTAAGCCTGTAGAGTTTGAAAGTGAGACGGAAGATACTCATGTGGAGAATGAGATAAAGAAATATGCTAAAGATAAGCCGGATCAAGTTGCAGACATAATAAAGGCATGGATAGCAGAGGATGAGAGGTGATAAAATGGCTAAAGACAGTAGAAAATTAACAGGAGTGCAAAAAGCGGCCATACTATTTATAACTCTTGGACCGGAAGCTGCTGCAGGAATAATTAAAAAATTGCCAGAAGCAGAGATACAAAAAATAACTTATGAAATAGCTAATATCAACTCTGTAAAATCTGATCAAAAAAAGGAAATACTTCAGGAATTTATAGAGATGAATAAGGCTAAGGACTATTTGCTTGAAGGTGGAATAGAGTATGCTAAAGATCTTTTATCAAAGGCACTTGGAAGTCAAAGAGCTATTGAAATATTGGATAAAGTTACAGAGGCAACACAGCAGTTTAGGCCTTTTGCCATAGCAAGAAAAGCAGATGCCCCCCAGCTTTTAAATATAATATCAGATGAGCATCCGCAGACTATTGCACTTGTACTGTGTTATCTTCAATCGGACAAGGCCGGACAAATTCTTTCAGCACTTCCTGAAAATGTACAGGCTGAGGTAGCATATAGAATAGCTACAATGAGTAATACTTCACAGATGGTTGTAAAAGAAATAGAGAAAGTATTAGATGACAAGCTATCATCTATAGTTAAATCAGATATGAAGGTAATTGGTGGTGTCCAAACTATTGTAGATATATTAAATCAAGTAGATAGAACTACAGAAAAGAATATTACTGAAGGTCTTGAAAAAGAGGATGCAGAATTGGCTGAAAAAATCAAAGGATCTATGTTTGTATTTGAAGATATTATTACTCTTGATGATGTATCTATTCAAAGAGTGCTCAGAGAAGTGGATACAAAAGAACTTTCTCTTGCACTTAAGGGATGCTCTGAAGAAGTGGCAGATGCAATATTTAGAAATCAATCAAAGAGAGCTTCTGCTGCATTAAAAGAGGACATAGAATTCTTAGGACCTGTTAGACTTATGGATGTGGAGAAGGCTCAGCAGAAAATTGTAGGTATAATAAGAAGATTGGATGAATCAGGAGAGATAGTTCTGGCAAGAGGAGGAGAAGATGCAATCATCGTATAAATCTATACTAAAAGGTGACAGCATAAACAATTGCGGAACACAGGAAATACACACAGAATTTAAAAAGCAAGAAGCATCCAAAGTAGTATTCAATGAAAAAAATATTAAAGACGATTCTGTTTTAAAAAGTTATGAAAATTTAGGAAGAACTATTTTACAAGATGCTAGTATAAAAAAAGAAAAAATTCTCTCTATGGCATATGAAAAAGCATCTGAAATCTCCAAAAAAGCTTATGATGAAGCTTATGAAAAAGGTTATGCCAAAGGTGAAGAGGAAGGTTATAATACTGCTTATGAGGAAGGTTATAGGAAAAATTTTGATAAAGCAAAAGCAGAGGGAGATCAGATAAAACAGAATGCAAATGATGTTTTAAATAAAGCTGTAGAAGAAAAGAAAAGGTATCTTGAGGAAAAGGAAGAGGAAATAAAAGAATTTATATTAAATTCTGTAGAAAGTATATTAAAACGTGAGGTAAGGGATGCGGATAGTTTAAATGCCCAAGTATTTGATGCTTTGAATCAAATGAAAAAGACCAGCACTTTTATAATAAAAGGTAAGGAAAAGTACTGCAGTGAATTCAAAAAGCAAGTAACCTTATGGAAGGAACAGCTTCCTTTTAAAGGTGATATTTTTATAATACCAGATGAATCTTTAGAAGAAGGTAGTGTAGTTATAGAAAGAGATAATGGAAAAATGGTTCTGGGAATAGATATTGCCTATGAAAAAATAAAGAAAATAATTCAAGATGAAAGTTAAGTTTGCAGTTAGAGGTGATATTTTGTGATAACTATAAACTTTGATAGGCTTAATAGAAAAGTAAAGGAGGCCACTTATAATTATCAAGAAGGAATTGTGAAAAAAGTTATTGGATTAACTGTAGAGGTAGAGGGCATTAGAGCCTTTGTGGGAGAAGTATGTCATATTTATAATGAGGAGAACAGTAGGATTTCCTGTGAAGTTGTTGGATTTAATGAAAGCAATGTAATTTTAATGCCTCTTGGGGAACTTATTGGAATCTCACCAGGCTGTAGGGTAGTGCCGGAAAGAATGCCTTTAAATGTGAGATGTTCGGATGAGCTTTTTGGGAAGGTACTTGATGGGCTTGGAAATCCTCTGGATGGTACTACTATATCAAGTGGAGAACCTTATCCACTTGATACAGAGCCTCCAGATCCCTTAAAGAGAAGGAGAATAACTGAAGTAATTCCTACAGGAGTAAGGGCAATAGATGGTTTGATAACTTGTGGTCAAGGACAGAGAATAGGAATATTTGCAGGAAGTGGTGTGGGAAAGAGTACTACTCTTGGTATGATTGCAAAATATGCTGAAGCAGATGTAAATGTAATAGCTTTAATAGGTGAAAGAGGTAGAGAGGTTAAGGATTTTATAGAAAAAGATCTTGGAGAAGAAGGAATGAAAAAATCAATCATAGTGTGTGCTACTTCGGATAAGCCAGCTTTGGTTAGATTAAAGGGAGCCTTTACAGCTACAGCTATTGCAGAGTATTTTAGGGATAAAGGTAAGAAAGTAATTTTGATGATGGATTCTGTAACTAGATTTGCTATGGCTCAAAGAGAAATAGGACTTGCTATTGGTGAGCCTCCAGCAACTAAGGGATATACACCTTCCGTATTTGCCAAACTTCCGAGACTTATGGAAAGAGCAGGGACATCAGACATAGGTTCTATTACAGCTTTTTATACTGTACTGGTAGATGGAGACGATTTAAATGAACCTATTGCAGATGCAGTAAGAGGTATACTTGATGGACATATAGTTTTATCACGTACCTTGGCCAATAAAAATCATTACCCTGCTATAGATGTACTTGCAAGTATAAGCAGGCTTATGTCGGAAATAGCTGAAAGTGATCATAAAAAAAAGGCTTCTTTTGCAAGGGATATGCTTTCAACTTACAAAAATTCCGAGGACTTAATAAACATAGGTGCCTATGTAAAGGGAAGCAGCGAAAAAATAGATAAGGCTGTAGCTTATTATGATAAAATAATTGACTATCTTAAGCAGGATGTAAATGAAAATTCGTCTTTTAAAGAAAGTGTTGAAGGGTTGAAAAAAATATTTCAATAGAGACTCTAAACTGTGAATTGTGAACTGTGAATTGAACATAGGAGGATATATGGGTAAATATAAATTTAGGCTTCAAAAGTTACTTGATATAAGAATAGACAAGGAAGAAGAGAGCAAAAGAGAATTTCAGCAGGCTAAAAGAGAAAGTCTGAAAGTAAAAGAAAAACTAGATTTATTAAAAGCCAATTATGAGAAATACAATAATATGTCCAACTTTAAAAGTGTTATTGAACAAAAAATAACCAATAAGTATTTAAAAGCTTTAATTTATAGTATAGATAAGGCTAAAATTGAACTAAAGGATAAAGAAAAAGTAGTTGATATGAAGAGAAATGAACTTCAAAAGAAGCAAATAGATAGAAAAACAGTGGATATTTTAAAGGAAAAACAAGAAACTGCCTTTATAAAAGAGCAAAATAGAATAGAACAGAAAGCAAATGATGAATTTGCCCTTTATGGGTTTATTAGAAATATTCAAAATACATAGTTTTTTACTTTGAAAGGAGGTGAAATAAGTGAATGTAAATATGTTAAATTTCATGTCTTCTATGAATGTACAAGCACCAAAAGTTGAATCAAGTTCTTCAAGTGGGAATAATGACTTTGCTTCTTTTGTTAAATCAAGTAGTAGTGATAATAGCAGTAAGGTAGATACTAAGGACACTACCTATAAAGCATCTAATAATGAATCTATAGATAAAAATAATAAGGTAACTGTAAGGAAAGATATAGCAAAGGTACAATCATCAGATTCTCATAGCAAAAATAAAAATGATATAGATAATGAAAAAAATGATGATTCTAAAATTGAAACTTATTTAAAGAAAGCTGGTTTTACAGATGAAGAAATAGCAGATATTAAACAGAAGATTAAAGATGGCAGTATAGATAAAAACAGTGTACTTTCGCTTTTGAGTTTGCTATTTGGAAATAATCAGGATATTCAAAGTAAATCAAATAATTTCTTAAGTACAGTGACTAAAGAATTGAGTGATGAAATTTCAAACATTTTAAAAGATGAAAATTCGTCAGGGTCATCAAAAGGAAATTCTCTTCAATTTATTTTAAATCAGGAGATATCCAAAAGTCTTGGTAATACTTCAAATAAAGATATATCAGGTAATATTAAAGATGTTTTGAATAAGACGGTAGATAAGAAACTTGATTTCTTAGTGGATATTCTAAATACTTTTGATAAAAGTGGACAACTTACTCAAAAGCTTTCTGAAAAAATAACAGATAATATTATGTCCAAGTTATCCAATATTGTGTCAAGTTCAAGTGCAGACGATATAAGTGGTTTAAAATCTCAAATATATGCTGAACTTTTACAAAAGCTAAATCCCAAGTTAGCAGATAATTTAAATTTAGGCAAAAATGTATCAGGAAACAATTTGTTTCAAATTGTAAGTCAAAATAGGCAAATGATAGAGAATTTAGACACAACAGGCAGTTCTCTTCAAAATTCTTCAAATAGCAATGAAAATTCTGCTGGGGGTAACAGTAAAAACACTGATATATTGAATAAAATACTAGGCAGCAATGGAGAAGATACTAAGGACAATAAAATTTCTAAAGCAGTTAATTTTATGACCCAATTTAATAATGTCAAGGGAGACAATATACTTGTAAATGGTGAGAATGTACAAAATCTTAATTTAAATAAGGCTACTTTTAATTCAGATATGATAAAAACACTCAAGTATATGGATTTAAATAATGTGAAACAGTTAACTGTTAAAATTAATCCTAAGGAATTGGGAGATATAACTATAAATCTTGTTATGGAAGAAGGAAAGATGAAAGCAGTTCTTACAGCTTCAAACAAGGATGCCTATAATCTCTTAAATTCAAATATGCAGGATTTGTCAAATAAACTTCAGAATAATGACATAAAAGTCCAGAGCTTTTCATTGAACTTGTATCATGAAGACACAACTTTCTTTAAAAATGGAAATAATGGAAGTCAGAATCAAGATAATGAAAAAAGGAATAAAACTTTAGCTGTAAATAACATACAGGAGGAAGATGCTCAAGAGGAAAATGACTATTATAATGACAGCAATGTAAATATGTTGGCCTAGTTTTAAATTTAGCAGAGGAGGAAAATAAAATGCCTATTCCAGGTATGGATAACACTAGTACTAATCAAAAAAGTTATTCTTATCCTATCGATAATAGTTCGGATACTACTTCAAATGGAACTAAAATAGTTAAGAAGAACAATGACATAGATAAAAATATGTTTTTGAAAATACTATCTGCAGAACTTAAATATCAAGATCCAACTAGCAGTGATTCTCAAAGTTCAACTCAGTATGTAAGCCAATTGGCACAATTTTCATCTCTAGAACAAATGGCAAACTTAAATAGTTCAACTAAGATGGGCACTGCAAACTCACTTATAAATAAATATGTGACTTTTAAAGATACAGATGAACAGGGAAATAAAATAAGTGGACAGGTAGTTGGAGTTATTAAAGATGGAGATGATATACAGCTTAATGTGCTTACGGGAGAGGGAAAAGACAAAGATGGAAAGATAGTTGATAAATATGAAAAGTTCAACATAGATGATGCAGAAAAGATTGTTGATTTAGGAGATACAACTAATTTCACTGTTAGTAATAACATGTTGTTAAATGCAACTTCACTTATAGGAAAAAAGGTCAATGTAGATGAGAAAGATTCCAGTGGAAATAACTACAGTGGGGTTGTTCAATCAGTATCAAGATTATTTGGTGGAATAACAGTAAAAGTAAAACTTTCAGATGGAAGTACAAAGGACTTTAATTTTAAGGACGTCTCAGACGTAGAAAATTCATAGATAAGTAGGTGAGGTATCTATGGGCTATAGAGTTATTAATGGCAAGTTGTATTTTGCAGCGGATTTAAAAGCAGTATGTAATGAAAAAAATAGTGCAAAAAATAACGTAAATGATTCTAAAAGTAAAATATCCTTTAAGGATACTTTAACTAGTGAAATTAACAAAGATACAAGTTTTACTATATCAAATCATGCTGCAGAAAGGCTAAAAAGCAGAAATATAAACTTAAATGAAAATGATATGAAAAATATAAATTCTGCCATAAATAAGGCAGAAAATAAAGGATGCAGTGAATCTGCTCTACTTTATAAAAATTCAATATTTATTACATCTATAAAAAATAGAACAGTAATTACAGCATTGGATAAGAATTCAAATAACGACAATGTATTTACTAATATAGACAGTTTAGTAATAGTATAAAAAATGGCTGGACCTTTAGTGGAAGTCATATCCTGTGGATTGAAGGAAGCAGGAAAACAATATATTAATTAAAAAATTGGAGGAAAAAATATGTTACCATCATTGTACACAGCAATTAGTGGACTTAGAGTAAATCAGCAAAAGTTAAATGTAACGGCAGATAACATAGCAAATTCATCTACTACAGGTTTTAAATCTAAAAATATGATTTTTGAAGATATGCTGAGTCAAAATCTTTCGGATCCAAGTGCACCAGTAAGTGGCGGTCTTGGAGGAATAAATGGAAGGCAAAGTGGTCTTGGAGTTAAAATAGCAGGTATAAATACGGATTTTTCTGCAGGAAGTACTCAGACTACCAATAGAAGTTTGGATTTTATGGCAACTAAGGGAGGAAGCTATTTTGTAGTTAGCCCTGATGGAGATGCTACTGGCGGCGATACGAATAATACTACTAAAAGCTATTATTATACGAGAGATGGAGCATTTACCTTAGATGAAGCAGGTAGTCTTTTGACCCAAGCTGGATATCATGTTATGGGATACAATGTAGAGCCTAAAACTGGTGTAATTACGGATACTGCTGGTAATCCACCAACAAAATGTATCCAAATTGCTCAGTATTATGATGAGAATGGTGCCGTTGCTGCTCCGACAGATCAGGCTGATAAAGATAAAGAAAAGGTTACTTCCTGGTCGGTAGAGCCATCAACAGGAATTGTAACCGTAAAAACTGCTGGTGGATCATATGATGTGGGTCAAATAGCACTAGCTTCTTTTCAAAATGAAGGTGGTCTTGTAAAGGATGGAGGAAATTTGTACGAATCATCTCCAAACTCAGGTGATGCAGCTTACGGAACCCCTGGTAAAAATTATGGGTCTCTTAATCAAGGATCCCTTGAAATGTCAAATGTGGATTTGGCACAACAATTTACGGATATGATAGTAGCTACCAGAGCTTTTCAAGCCAATGGAAAGATAATAACTACAGATGATACTATACTAGAGGATTTGGTTAATTTGAAGAGATAGGCGTTAATTAAAGTTTAAAGTTCAAATAATGATTATTTTAATATTTTCTGATGTTAAAAGGAAAATTATCATTATCTGTTATTTATTCTTTGTTATTTGTTCTTTATTAAAAGGTGATAGGTGACAAAGTTAGTGAAATATTGTCACCTATCACTAAAAAATTACATTTTAGAGTAATAGAGACGTTTTAAATCCTTGTTAAATGAAAAAATTGTACATATCATCTCAAATTGGAATTATAATATAATATATAACAGTACATTTAGGAGGATTTTTATGATAAGATTAACTGGACTCGACAATAAAGAATTTATTATAAATGCAGATGCTATAGAAAAATTAGAGGCTATACCTGAAAGTTTAATAACTTTAACTAATGGCAAAAAATATTTAGTAAAAGAATCTAATGATGAAATAGTAGAAAAAGTTATAAAGTATAAGAGAAAAATATACGCAGGAAATTTTGACTAATTAATAGTTAATAACTATTAACTATTAAGTAAGGGGGATACACTATGGAAAATAAAGCAGAAAAAAAAGGTTCATCTAAAATTAAAATTATTGCTATAGGCATATTAATACTGGCGGTGGTAGCAGGAGGAGCCTTTTTTGGATATAATAATTTTATAAAAGACAAAAAAATAACTGCTAAAAATGCTGTACAAACTGTACAACAGGTTAATACTCAGCAGGTTGTAAGTAATGGACAAACTACTGGACCAGTTGTAAATTCATTAGATCAGGTTGTATCTTCCCAAACTTTTCAGCTTGATGAGGTTACTGTGAACCTGGCAGATGAAGGTGGAAATAGATATTTAAAGGCTGCAGTTTACTTAGGATTTAATGAAAAAAAGCTTAATTCTGAATTGACTGCAAAAAAACCAATTGTAACTGATGCAGTTATTCAAATTCTAAGAACAAAGAAAGCAGCAGATATAAGTGCTAAAAATATGAACAATATAAAATTGGAAATAATTCAGAAAATAAATCCTATGCTGGAAAAAGGACAGCTAAACAATGTATATTTTACAGACATTGTAATTCAATAATACTTTTCTAAATAGCTATTAATTTGTGAGTTTATCCTAAAGGAGAATATAAATGGATTTACAATTTATGTGGATGATTTTTAGAACAGTAATAGCTCTTTTATTTGTAATTTTTTTAATATATATTTCTGCAAAATATGGTGGAGAAAAACTTAAAAATGTTCAAAAGGGTAAATTTATAAGAATAATGGAGAGAGAACAACTGTCAAAAGAAAATAGTCTACTCGTGGTAAAAATAGGAGAAAAAATGTGTGTCGTATCTTCTGCGTCAGGAAAAGTTGAAATAATATATGAATTGAATGAAGAAGAAATTTCGGAGTTTAAAAATAGAAGTACTATACCACAATATAAAAATTTAAAAGATTTTTATACAAGATCAGGAATGGAGCAATTAGTTAAAAGGGCAAGTGACAAGTTAACTTTAAAAAAACTTATAGATAAAAAGGAAGATAAATGATGAACAGAAGAGATAAAAAGATTTTTATAACTATTTCAATTTTAATATTTGTCATTCTTGTTTTCAAAGCACATAGTGTATATGCAGCTCCAGATGCATCACAGGCAATGCCCATACCAAATATAAATGTATCTATGGATAATGCAGGTACTTCTACTCCACAGCAGTATGTACAAAATATAAAATTGCTTATATTTTTGACAATTATAACACTGCTTCCGTCTTTTATAATGATGATGACGAGTTTTGTAAGAATTATAGTTGTATTTGGCTTTTTAAGAAGTGCTATGGGAACACAGCAGTCACCTCCAAATTCAATTTTGATTGGACTTGCACTATTTATGACAATTTTTATTATGTATCCTGTTTATTCAAAAATAAATACAAATGCTATTGTGCCCTATATGCAAAATAAAATAACTCAGGAACAGGCAATAAATGAAGGGGCTAAACCAATTAGGAGTTTCATGCTTAAGCAGACTTATAAAAAAGATTTACAGCTATTTATAGATCAAGCTAAATTAAATTATAAGGTTACTGCAGATGGACAAAACGCTCCACTCTATGTAGTAGTTCCGGCATATATGATAAGTGAACTTAAAACTGCCTTTAAAATAGGATTCTTAATATATATACCGTTTATGGTAATAGATATGGTGGTATCGAGTGTGCTTATGGCTATGGGAATGTTTATGCTTCCACCAACTATGATATCTCTGGCATTTAAACTACTTTTATTTGTAATGGTAGATGGATGGTATTTGCTTGTAAAATCTTTAATTGTAAGTTTTTCATGAGGTGAATTGAATGAGTGAAAACATGGTAATTAGTATTATAAAAGATGCAGTACAAACGGGACTTATGGTAGGAGCTCCCATACTTATAGTTTCAGTAGTGGTAGGTCTTATAATAAGTATATTTCAAGCAACTACTCAGATACAGGAACAAACACTTACTTTTGTTCCTAAGCTTATTGCAGTAGCTGTAATAGGACTTATTTCAGGAAGCTGGATGTTACATCAGGTTGTAGCTTTTACTGAGAGAATTTTTACGTATATATCCCATATAACACAATGAACATGCTGCAGAGTATAATTGGAGAGGAATAAATTGATAAATACATTATATTTTACCGCCTTAATTTTAGTATCAATAAGAATTTTTTCTTTTTTCGTATTGGTTCCAATATTTTTCCCAAGTGGAATTCCAAATGTAGTTAAAGTGGGACTGACAGTAGTTATGGCATATATATTGATGCCAGGTATAGATTATGCTTCTATAAGCAGTATAGATAATACAATGTATTTTGTAATGAATTGCTTGAATGAGGCAGCAGCAGGTCTTACCCTTGGATTTCTAACTAGCTTATGTTTTTCTATGGTGAGAATAGCGGGAAACCTTATGGATATGCAAATGGGATTTGCTATGGTTAGTATGTTTGATCCTACTTCAAATAGTAATACGACTTTAATTGAGCGTTTACTTTATTGGTTTAGTTTGGTTATTTTCTTTATAGTAGATGGACACCATATGCTTATAAAATCTTTAATTCAAAGTTTTAGTGTAATAAAACTTGGAAGTTTCTTTTTAAGTCAAGATTCAATTAATATAATTTTTAAAGCCTTTATAGAGTACTTTGGCATTGCAATTCAAATAGGAATACCTATAGTTTTAATACTCTTATTTACAGATTTGACAATGTCACTTATAGCTAGAACAGTTCCACAGTTAAATATAATGATATTGGGATTGCCTATTAAAGTACTTATAGGGTTTGCATCATTTTGTTTTGCACTTCCAATTTTTCTTAAATTAATAGAACATTTATTTACAGCTATACCTAATTCTATAGATGCTTTTTATAAGGCGCTGCCGCTGCTTTTAATATTTGCAAAGGATGATAAGACAGAAGAAGCTACTCCTAAAAAGAAAAGTGATTCTAGAAAAAAAGGTCAGATAGCTAGAAGTAAAGAAATAGGACTTACTATGACACTTCTTGCGTCAACTTTAGTTATAGCAGTTTTGGGAGGATATGTTGGAACATCTCTTGGTTCCACAATGGTAGCCTTTTTAAATGACTATATAAATACATCGCTTGATTACAGTAGTGTAAATAAAATACTATTTATAACCATATGGAGAATAGCTATAGTTTTTCTACCTATAGCAGTGCCAATACTGGCCATAGGTGTGCTGGCAAATATGATTCAAACAAGAGGGCTTATAACTTTTGAAACATTAAAGCCGGATTTCTCAAAATTAAATCCTATAAATGGATTTAAAAGAATGTTTTCTGCTAGATCCGTTATGGAACTTTTAAAGGATACTGCTATAGTGTCTATAGTAGGATACGTAGGGTACAAATTTATAAAAGACAATTATATGTATATATTGAACTTAGGGCAATTGGATTCTAGGGCTGTAGCAAAAGCTATAGGAAGCTTAGCTGTGGGTATATTTTTTAGAATAACTTTAATTATGCTTATAATTGCAATTCTTGATTATATGTTTCAAAGATATCAATATAATAAAGACCTTAGGATGTCAAAGCAGGAAATCAAAGAAGAATTTAAACAGGATGAAGGAGATCCACAAATAAAGAGTAAGAGAAGACAAAAACAGAGAGAACTAGCTATGCGAAGAATGATGCAGGAAGTGCCAAAGGCTACTGTAGTAGTTACAAATCCTACTCATGTTGCTGTAGCTTTAAAATATGAAGAGGGGCAAAATGCACCTGTCCTTGTGGCAAAGGGATTAGATGCGGTAGCTCTTAAGATAAAAGAAATAGCAAAAGATAATGATGTGCCAATAATTGAAAACAGGCCACTTGCAAGGCTTATATATAAAGAAGTTGAAATTGATATGGAGATACCAGATGAGATGTATCAGGCAGTGGCAGAAATACTTGCGTTGGTTTACAAGATGAGGTGATATTTTGGAAAGAAGTAAAAAAAAGTTTAGACTAAAAGATAATTTAGATATAATAATGGCATTAGTAGTTATTACAGTAGTGTTTATGATTATAATCCCAATGCCTGCACAACTTTTAGATGTATTGATTTCATTTAATATAACACTGTCTATAATAATTATACTTTTAACCTTGTTTACTACGGAAGTATTACAATTTTCCATATTTCCTACCTTACTTTTAATAACTACAATTTTTAGATTGGCTTTAAATATATCCTCTACGAGACTTATACTTAGGGATGGAGATGCAGGGGAAGTTATAAATGCTTTTGGCAGCTTTGTAGTGGGAGATAATTATATAGTAGGAATAATAATATTTATGATTATAATTATCATACAGTTTGTTGTAATAACAAATGGTTCAGGCAGGGTTGCTGAAGTTTCTGCAAGATTTACTTTAGATGCAATGCCGGGAAAACAAATGAGTATAGATGCAGATTTAAACTCTGGCTTAATTGATGAAAAAGGTGCAAAAGATAAGAGAGAAAAACTTCAAGAAGAAGCAAGCTTTTATGGAGCTATGGATGGTGCATCTAAATTTGTAAAAGGAGATGCTGTGGCATCACTTTTAATTGTAGTAATAAATATAATAGCAGGTATTGTAATTGGTATAGTAATTAAGGGAATGGGGGCTTCTGAAGCTGCCCAAACTTATGCAAAGCTTAGTATAGGTGATGGACTTGTATCTCAGGTTCCAGCGCTGCTTATATCTACAGCTTCAGGTATACTTGTCACCCGTTCTGGGAGTGCTGAAGGTTTTGGTACTCTTGCTATTAAACAGCTTACAGGTTTTCCTAAGGTAATAGCTATTGCAGGTGCAGTGCTGTTGTTTCTAGCTATAGTGCCAGGCCTTCCTCATATAGCGTTCTTAATTTTAGCAGTGGCTTGTATGATAGCTGCATATATGCTTTACAAAGATGAAGTGCATAATAATATGCAGCAGCAGGAAATAAAACAACAGGAAATAACTCAAATTGAAAATAAGGAACCAGAAAATGTAATGAACTTAATATCTGTGGAACCTATGGAAGTGGAAATAGGTTATGGATTAATACCACTGGCAGATGAAAGTTCAGGAGGAGATCTACTTCAGAGAATAACCTCTGTGAGAAGGCAGTGTGCTATTGAAATGGGGATAGTAGTTCAACCCAATTAGAATTAGGGATAATTTGCAGTTAAATACTAATAGTTATGTAATAAAAATAAGAGGTACAGTAATTGCAAAAGGAGAGCTTATGCCAAATATGCTTCTATGTATGGATCCTACTAATTCAAACAGTGACATTCAAGGAATAAGCACTACGGAGCCATCTTTTGGACTTCCTGCTATATGGATAAATAAAGATCAAAGAGAAGAAGCAGAAATAAAAGGACTTACAGTAGTGGATCCTACTACTGTTATGGTAACTCATCTTACAGAGTCAATTAAAAATCATTCTTATGAATTACTTGGAAGACAGGAAGTTAAGCTTATTGTGGATTCTGTGAAGGAAAAGTATCCTACTGTAGTGGAGGAACTCATACCTGACCTTCTTACTATAGGGGAACTTCAGAAGGTACTGCAAAATCTTTTAAGAGAAAGAGTTTCTATAAAGGATATGGTAACTATTATGGAGTCTCTTGCAGATAATTCAAGAAATACAAAAGATATAGAAGTACTTACAGAGTATGTTAGATTTGCATTAGGAAGAAGTATATGCAATTCACTTATAGATGAAAATGGAGTTATTACAGTAGTTACTCTGTCCAAACAGCTAGAAGATTTGATAGGAAGCAATATCCAAAAGTCAATGCAGGGTTCTTTCCCAGCAGTAGATCCGGATACTACAAGTAAGATATTAAATTCAATTAAAAGTTTACTAGAATCAGTTTATTTTTATGAAAATCAACCTATAATTTTAGTTTCACCTAATATAAGGGCACCTTTTAGAAGATTAATTGAAATGGTATTTCCATCGGTAAATGTATTATCATTAAATGAAATACCAAATGATGTAGAGATAAAAACCGAAGGAGTGGTTTCAATATAATGATCATTAAAAGATATAAAGTCAATAATATGAATGAAGCTATTACAAGAATTAGGTATGAACTTGGGAAGGAAGCTGTAATAATAAGCCAAAGAAAAATAAGAAAACCTGGCATATTAGGCTTTTTCTCTAGAAAAATTTTAGAGGTAACTGCAGCTGTAGACAACAAGAAAAAGGAAAACAACCGTGAAGGAGATATGCAAGATAGTATTGTAGCAATAAAAAAACTTGTAAATGATAAAATGAAAAATAGCACCTTATGTAATGACATAAAAGGTGATAAAATTATAGATAATGAAGCTAAAGAAAATTACAATACATCAGAGTGTAATTATGAAAATAATATAGTAGATAAAAATAATGACTCTATTATAAAAGAAATGCATCAGATGAAGGGCATGCTAAATGAAATGATGAAGGGTTCTTATGGAAATGTAGGAAAAAGTGCATTTCAGATAAAACTTGAAAATAGCGATTTCAACAGTAAAGTAGTGAGCACAATTTTAAATAGAGTAAATATAATAGAAGATGATAGGGATGAAGAGGAAAAGTTAAAAGAAGTAGTTACAAGTATGATAAAAGTAGAGGATAAAGTACTTGAAAACATAGTAGTATTAGTGGGACCTACAGGCGTTGGAAAAACTACTACTATTGCTAAACTTGCAGGTAAGCTTTCTCTTATTGAAAAGAAAAAAGTAGGACTTATAACTATAGATACCTATAGAATAGGTGCAGTAGAACAACTTAAAACTTATGCAGATATAATGAATATACCTTTTCAAGTAGTATTTACTATAAAGGACATGGGAAAAGCTATAGAAAATATGTCAGATTGTGATGTAATATTAATAGATACTACAGGAAGAAGCAGCAAAAATAAGATGCAGATATCAGAACTCAGGGCATTTATAGATAAGGTAAATACGGACAATATACATTTAGTTATAAGTTGTACTACTAAAAACAGAGATATAGATGTAATAGTAGAAGGATACAAAGAGCTTAATTATAATAATGTTATAATAACTAAATTAGATGAAACATCTACCTATGGATCTATATTAAATATTTTACAAGCTGCAAAAAAACCTATAAGTTTTGTTACTACAGGACAAAATGTACCGGAAGACATAAAAGTTATGAATACAGAGGAATTAGTTAAACTTGTACTTGGGGAGGATATTATATGCTAGACCAAGCTGAAGAGCTTAGAAAATTAGCTCAAGAGGATAAAAATACAAGAAAAGAAAAAGTACCTAGTAGAAAAGAACCTAGGATAATAACTGTTACTTCTGGAAAAGGTGGAGTTGGAAAGAGCAATTTTGTAGTAAATGTATCTATAGCACTACAAAAGATGAAAAAGAAGGTACTTATATTTGATGCAGATATGGGAATGGGAAATGATGATGTTTTAATGGGATGCTTACCTAAATATAGCGTATATGACGCCATATTTAAGAATAAAGATATAGAAGAGGTTATTATAGAAGGACCTTTTGGAGTAAAATTACTTCCAGGTGGAAGGGGAGTTTCAAAGATTGCAGACATAACGAAATCCCAGAAAGAAGAATTTATAAAAAAGGTATCTTTACTAGGAGATTTCGATTATATAATATTAGATACAGGTGCTGGAATAAATAGAGATGTGCTAGGATTTGTTGCCTGTTGTCAGGAGCTTATTATAATTACTACACCAGAACCTACATCTCTTACAGATGCATATAGTTTAGCAAAAGCTGTAAGTTATTTCAAATTAAACGATTTTGTACAAGTAATTATAAACAAAGCTACTAATGTTCAAGAAGGAGAGAAAACCTTTAATAAATTTAAGAGTGTAGTAGATAAATTTTTAAATGTAGATATAAAATATCTAGGCTGTATATTAGAAGACAAAAAACTTGTTCAGGCTGTTAGAAATCAAGTACCATTTTTAATAAATTACCCCAACTCTCAAGCTTCTAAGGATATAAATTTAATAGCTAGCAAGTTGTCAGGAACTGAAATAGACATCAGGAAAAGTAGTATACAGGATTTATTTAAAAAGATTTTTAATACTTTTTCATAAGGAGAAGGAAGAGAATGAATTCCAACATTGAGTTTACAGTTAATAGCAGAATTGAAATAGACGTGGACAATGAAATATATAAAAGTAATATTCAGGATGTGTCAGAGGATTGTATAAGTATAAGCATACCCGTAAACAATCATAAGTATATGCCTCTTTCAAAAGGTGACAAGGTGAATATTATATATTATGACGGAAAGAATGTATACAAATTTAGTACCATGGTTGTAGGGCGTAAAATAGAGAGAATACTTATGATTATACTAAAGAAACCTGAAAAAGTTCAAATTTGCCAAAGGCGGAATTTTGTAAGAGTACCTTTGATTTTGGATGTGCTGTGTGCCATTTTTCCTTTAGAAAAGGACTTATATCACTTAAATGATCAAGTTGAAGTGTTTAAAGCATGTTCTGTAGACATGAGTGGCGGCGGAATGAAAATAGTTGTAGATGTAAAAATGAAAGATAAATTAAAACGTGGAGACATTATTATAGTGACGATTCCAATGGAAAATGACAGCTTAACTTTAAAAGGAAAGCTAGTAAGAATTAGTAATAACAAAGATGAAAGTAAATTGACCTGTGGATTATCTTTTATAGATATGGACAGGAATAGTAGAGAAAGAATAATAAGGGTATTATTTCAAATTATGAGGCAGCACATAAAAAAAGGAGCAAAGGAGGATTAAAATATGGCTTTGGCAGATAAATTAGATATAAAAGAAGAATTGGTAAAAAAGTATCTTCCTCTAGTAAAATATATTGCTTCTAGGGTTATAATAGGAAAGACCAAATACATTGAATATGAAGATTTGGTTAGTTATGGAATGTTAGGACTTATTGATGCAATAAACAAGTTTGACAAGGATAGAGGAATGAAATTTTCCACTTATGCGTCCATAAGAATAAAAGGTTCTATGATAGATGAACTTAGGAGAAACAGTCCTATTTCTAAAGGTGCTATGGACAAGCTTAATAAATACAATGCGGCCATGGATTCCCTTCGAACTAAACTAGGAAGAGAACCTAGAGGTGAAGAAATAGCAAATGAATTAGGTATGCCTTTGAAAAAAATGATGGAAATTGAAAATTATATAAACTATATATCTATAGTATCTCTAGAAGATTTGATATTTTCTGAAGATGATGACATTCCGCTTATGGGAACTGTAGAAGATACTAAAAGTCCAAGTCCAGAAAAGAGCTTGGAGAAAAAAGAAATGCTGGAGTATTTGTCCAAAGCGTTAGAACTTTTAAATGAAAAAGATAATTTAGTTATTACCCTATACTATTATGAAAGGTTAACTTTAAAGGAAATAGGACATATATTAAATGTATCCGAGTCTAGGGTATGTCAACTTCACAGCAGGGCAATTTTACATTTGAGAAAAAACATGACTAAATTGAAGTATGTATAGAAATGTTTTTAAGAAGGAGAAAATTTTATGGTTCCAATCATATTGATTATAGCAGGAATACTTTTAGTAGTATTAAATTTTAATGCAGTACGTAAAGAAAAAAAATCTTTTCAAGACAAATTAAATGTAAAGCAAAATGAAATGGGAAACTGTGAATTGGAAATTGGGAAAATAAGAAAGGAATTTGCAGAAACTATACTTGAACTTCAAAAAGAAATTGAAGATTTAAAAAAACAGGGTAATGAAGCTATTTCATCTGAAGAGGCATTTGAAGGCTCAGAGGAAAAATTGATGGAAGAAGAAATTGAATATATGAAAGACGATGAAGATAATACTGAAGAAGAACCAAAAAAAAGTGAAAATTCAGATAAGGCTGCTGAAGAGTATGAAAATAATATTAAAATTGATGAAATAAGAGGATTATTAAAAGATAATATTTCTGTAAGTGATATATCTGAGAAAACTGGTATTGGTAAGGGGGAAGTTCTATTAATAAAAGAATTATACACAAAATAAAAATGTTTTTCGATTTTTTTAGTGATAGAAAGATACTTATAGGTATAGGCATAGGTATTTTAATAACTACTTTTATAATGAGTGGTGTTAAGATCCAATACCAAATGAGTAAAAGTCAAATTGAGGATAAGGCAAGATCAATGGGAATGCATTATCCTGATGAAATGAAAGTTATGGATAAAGGAGGAAGCAAATGATTAGAAGTTTTTACGCTGCAGTATCTGGAATGATAACTCAAGAGGCAAAACAGGATGTTATAACAAATAACCTGGCAAATGCAAATACTGTAGGATTTAAGCAGGATGACCTTAGGGTGAAAAGCTTTAATGACATGCTTTTACAAAATTATGACAAAACAGAAGGAAATAGAAGTGTAAGAAATATAATAGGATCTATAAGTCTTGGAAGTGGAATTGATTCAGTTAAAACAGGATTTACCCAAGGATCAATAGATTCTACAGGTGTATCTACTGATTTTGCTATTGATGGAAGAGGATTTTTTACTGTTAGGGGACAGGATGGAAAAGAATATTATACGAGAGATGGCCATTTTCACGTAAATACAAATGGAGTACTGGTAAATGATGCTGGAGATAGTGTTTTGGCAAGAAATACCAGAACTGGTGCTTTAGGTGAAATGAATGTGGGAAACGGGAACATGACATCAGATGATCACGGAAATATAAATATAGATGGAACTCCAAGTTATAAGCTCTATACGGTGGATTTTAATGATTATAATACTTTGACAAAAGTTGGAGACAATTTATATACAGGAACAAATGCTGCAGAGACAAATGTTGTGGTAAGGCAGAAATCACTGGAAAAGTCCAATGTAAATATAGTAAATACAATGTCAAAGTTGATGACTACTATGAGGTCTTTTGAAACTGATCAGAAAGCAGTTCAATCAATAGATGAAACTTTGGAGAAGCTAATAAATGAAGGTGGTAAAGTATGATTAATATAAAAGGGATGATTTTGTATGCTTAGAGCTATATGGAATAGTGTAAGTGCTATGAATGCACAGCAGGATAAACTCAATAGTATATCCAACAATTTAGCAAATTCAGATACTGTAGGATATAAAAAAGAAAATGTAGAATTTAATGATCTAGTGTATGAAACTTTAAACAGAAAGGGATATCCTACTAATCCTAATGGAACAAATACAATAAATGGTACAGGAGTAAAGGCTACAGAATGGATTAGAGATAATACTCAGGGTCCGATTCAAGTAACAGGACTTAAAACAGATATGGCTATAGATGGAGATGGATATTTTAAAGTAACTCTAGGGAATGGAACGGCAGCTTATGAGAGAGCAGGAAACTTTACTGTAGACAGAAATGGTAATTTGGTTGATAGTAATGGAAATAAGCTTGAAGTCAACCTTACAGCAGAGGGAAGTAGTTTGTTCAATTCAGGGATGGTGTTTAAAGATAATAATTTCAAAGTAGATGAAAAAACTGGACAAATATACATGAATGTTGGTAATCAAAGCATACTTTATGGAAAGATAAACATATATAATGCAGTAGGACAGGATGCCATGAAATCTATAGGAAATAATTTGTATCAGCCAGCAAACAATGTGCAAATGAACATAAATACCAAAGCGCACGTGATTCAAGGTTCTCTGGAGCAGTCTAATGTAGATTTGGGAAGAGAAATGACAGATATGATAATGGCACAGAGATCTTTTGAACTTGCGTCAAAAGGGCTTACTACTTCAGATGAAATGTGGGGACTCATAAACAGTATGAAGAGATAAAAACTCTATAATTTTATGAAACATATTCAAGGTACATACATATAATGTACAGATGTAATATTTTCAGGAGGATCAGTGTTATGTATAGATGTCCTTTTATGGACCAAGATGAATATATGGAAGAAGATTATATGTATGATGGGGATATGGACTATCCTCAGAATATGTACTCCCCTGACTTTTATAGAATGTGCCCTATGTTTTTAAATGCTAGGAAGAATGCATATATGAGGTGTATGTATCCTACAAATTATATGCAGACACCAGCACCAACATATCCATATTATGATACTGAAGAAAAAATGGAATATATACCTTTTGATGAAAAATATGAAGATTTGCAGGAAGGAACAGAAGAAAAGGAAGAAGAGCCACAAGAAAAAGATATGGAAGACGAACAAGAAACTGTAGATGAGAGTTATGGTGGTACAAGAATTAGAACTGTAGATATATCGGATATTCAGGATTAAGAAGAAAAATGGACTACTCAAAGCAATTTTAAAAAATTGCTATTGCAGTAGCCCTTTTATTTGTATTAAGACATGGCAGCAGTAAGAGGTGGAATAACCTGTTTTTTCCTTGATAGAATACCAGGAACATAAGCACCATTATCAGTTAAAGTTATATTAAAGGCCTTAGAAACTACGTCCTGCTTTTCACCTATGGCAATTAGTTCAGAGCCACCTTTTAGTATATCTGTTACCATAAGAATTATAAGACCATAGTTTTCTTCTTCACATATTGATTCCATAACCTTTATAATGTCTTTTCTCATTGATTTAAATCCTTCGGTATCCATAGTTGAAATCTGTCCAACACCTACTTTTACTTCTGAAATATTAAATGTTTTGAAATCTTGATTTAATAATTCTTCAGGAGTTTCTCCTTCAAGAGAAGAACCTGCTTTAAACATATCATTAGAGAAGGTTTCAGGATCTATTTCAGCTATAGCTGCTAATCTTCTAAGTATCATTTTGTCTAAATCTGTGGAAGTAGGTGATTTAAACAAAAGGGTATCTGAAATTATAGCAGAACATAAAAGTCCCGCAACCTTTTGAGATGGTCTTATGCCATTTTCAAAAAATTTAGAGGCAACTATAGTTGCTGTACAACCTACCGGTTCATTTCTAAAATATATAGGTGAATCAGTTTGGATATCTCCTACCTTGTGATGGTCTAATATTTCGAGTATTTCTGCATCCTCCAATCCTACAACAGATTGAGATTTTTCATTGTGATCTACAAGAATTACTTTCTTTTTGTTTTGTGATATTAAATGATATCTAGACATACTTCCAATAACTTTATTTTCCAAATTCACTACAGGATAACTTCTGTATCTTGTTTGAAGCATAACTTCTCGAACATCTTCTATTAAATCATTTGTCTTGAAGCAAACTAAGTTATCTTTTTTCATCACATATCCTATAGGAATACTTTGAGGGATCAGCCTGGCAGTTGTAAAAGTATCATAAGGAGTAACTATAATGGAACAATTAACTTTTTTTGCTTTTTCCAGTATGTCATCATTTACTGTATGGTTTCCTGTTATTATCATAAGTGAAGCTTTGGAATCAAGTATAATATCCTGTGCATCTACCCTGTCACCGCATATAACTATGTCCCCTTCTTCTATGAATTCACAGATACTTTCTGGCTGCATTGCAGCAATTATGACTTTTCCTGTAAATTTGATGTTTTCGTTGGAAGCATAAGCACATTTAGCTGATAATGTATCCAGTATGTTTTCAAGAGTGGTGCCGCTTTTTTGAATTACATTGGAATCCCATATGTCCATATAGCAGGAAGTTATGTTGGATTGAGATGCAACACCTATTAATTTATCGTCTCCATCTACTACAGGGAGGGTTTTAACATTATTCTTACTTATCATTGACCAAGCTGTTTTTATGGAGGTTTCAGGGGATATAGGGTTTACATTATCAATATCCAAATCAGAAATTTGAGGTTTAACATTTTCCATTAGTTTTGGTGGGGTAACTTTAAAGTAATCAAGTACGAATTGAGTTTCTTTATTTAGTTCTCCTAATCGTATAGGAATTGTTGTAACTCCTATTTTATTTTTAAATTCAGAATAAGCTATTGCAGAACATATAGAATCTGTATCTGGATTCTTATGTCCTGTAATGTATATAACATCGTTCATAATTTTTCCTCCTAAGTGTATATATGAATAATATATCTATTTACAAAAGTAATGTTACACATACACATAATATTATAGCAAAAAATCACTTAATTATCTATATATAGGGTTATAATGAAAATTTGATCTATAGGTATTTAAAGTTCAATTAAAAACTCTATATTGATTATATCCAAATATCATCATAATTAACAGTTTACAATGTACAATTTTGGTAGATTTTTCTCCGCGAGTGTTATTAACTTAACTTTCGCAGGTTAAAAATATTGCGTTGCAATATTTTTGAGAGGACAAGGGACAATTGACATCTAAAAGGTTGTTTTGCAAAGTTTTTATATTAAGTCAAAATTTTATATATGCGAAAGTTGAGTTATTAAAAACTAAACAGTATGAGTATTAAATTTTTAGATTTTCTGTGGCAACAGAAAATCAGCCTTAATTGTGAATTGTGCACCTTGCATTGTGAATTGACTGTCATAATGTAAGGCAAAAGGGGCATATATTTAATTAACGTAGAGAAAATAAATGCCTTGGAGGGATAAGATTGATTAATGAAAGGGAGTTAGAAAGTGGTTTAACTCAAGTTGAGGCAGAGAGAAGGCTTAAAAAATATGGAGCCAATGTACTTAAACAGAAAAAAAGAGTGTCTCCTATAAAAATATTTATTTCCCAGTTTAATGATTTTATAACCTGGATACTTATAGTAGCTACAATTATATCCGGATTTATGGGGGAAAAGGCAGATGCAATAACTATACTAATTATTGTAATTATGAATTCCATTCTAGGTTTTGTACAGGAATTTAAGACAGAAAAATCTTTAGAAGCATTAAAAGAAATGGCATCCCCTACTTCAAAGGTTATAAGGGATGGAAAAGTGAAGGTTATAAATGCAGGAGAACTAGTAATAGGAGATGTGTTGCTTCTAGAAACTGGGGATAAGGTTCCGGCAGATTGTATTTTACTTTCTAATGGGAATTTCATGGTAGACGAGTCTCTTTTAACTGGAGAATCTGTAGGAGTGGAAAAGGATAGTGGGGATAAGAATAATTCACTATACATGGGTACCATAGTGATAAAAGGTAAAGGTAGGGCAAAAGTTGTTGAAACAGGAATGAAGACGGAAATGGGGAAAATAGCAGGGATGCTTCAGGACATTGAAAAGGAAAGGTCACCTCTTAAAGAAAAGCTTGCTTCCCTTGGAAAAGTGCTTGTAGTCATGTGTATTGCTATATGTATTGTAGTTACATTGACTGGAGTATGGAGAGGTCAAGACAAGTATGAGATGTTTTTAGTAGGAGTTAGTTTAGCTGTAGCTGCTATTCCGGAAGGACTTGCGGCTATAGTAACAGTAGCACTAGCTCTTGGAGTATCTAGAATGTTAAAGAGAAATGCATTAATAAGAAAACTACCTGCAGTGGAAACACTTGGATGTACTTCGGTGATTTGTAGTGATAAGACAGGAACTCTTACTGAAAATAGGATGACTGTAAAGGCTCTTTATTATAATGGAAGGGTACATAGGATAGGCAAGGATATTTTACCACAAAATGTTCTTATGAAAAAAGCTTTTACATATTGTAATGATTGCAATTTTGATATGAAAAAGGCAGATATTTCAGGGGCACTTATTGGAGATCCTACGGAAGTAGCTCTTATAAAAGCTTTTTTCAAAGATATTAAAACTTTAAATACCTTTTTAGGAAAGGCCAGAAGAACTTATGATATACCCTTTGATTCTGATAGAAAAATGATGTCTGTTATAATGAAAGAAGGTTCAAGAAAGATAGGTTATGTGAAAGGGGCACCGGAGAGAGTTATAAGAAGGTGTAAATATATATTAGATGGAAGTGAAGTACGAATTTTTACTTCAAACGATAAAAATAAGGCTCTGAAAGCAGTGGAAAAAATGTCTTTTGATGCTTTAAGGTGTATAGCAGGTGCTTACAAGGATAAAGAAGTGGTACCAGGTAAGTCTTTGGAGGAGAATTTAATATTTATAGGTGTAGCGGGAATTATAGATCCACCTAGAAAAGAAGCAAAAGATGCAGTATTAAAATGTAAATTAGCAGGTATAAGGCCAGTTATGATAACAGGAGATCACAAGAACACGGCTTTTGCTATTGGAAAAGAACTGGACATATGTAAACATGAATCAGAGGTTATAACTGGAGAAGAATTAGACAAGCTGAGTGATAGGCAACTCGCAGTTAAGATACAAGATATATCTATATTTGCAAGAGTTAATCCGGGACATAAACTTAGAATAGTAAAAGCATTTAAAGCAAAGGGAAATATTGTAGCTATGACTGGAGACGGAGTAAATGATGCACCTGCAGTAAAAGAAGCGGATATAGGAATTTGCATGGGAATTGCAGGTACAGATGTAACAAAGGAAGCTTCTTCTATGATACTACTTGATGATAATTTTGCTACCATAGTATCTGCTGTAGAGGAAGGAAGAGTCATATATGATAATATAAGAAAGTTTATAAGGTATCTCTTATCCTGCAATTTAGGAGAAGTTTTAACTATGTTTCTTACTTCTATTTTTTATTTAGATACTCCACTTTTGCCTATACAAATACTAATGGTAAATTTAGCTACGGATGGTCTTCCTGCTATAGCTCTTGGAGTTGATCCAGCTCAAGGAGATATAATGAGAGGCAAGCCTAGAGCTAAAAATGAAAGTATATTTGCACGAGGATTAAGTGAAAAAATTATTGTGAGAGGAGCACTTATTGGAGTGTGCACGGTACTTGCTTTTGTAATAGGATTATATCTAGGCTTTGGACTTAAAACATCTAGAACTATAGCACTTTGTACTCTAATAATGTCACAACTTATACATGTGTTTGAATGTAGATCAGAAAATCATTCACTGTTTGAGATAAATTTATTTACAAATGTTTATCTTTTAGCTGCAGTTGCTACATCTATTACTATGGTTTTGTGCATACTTTATTTGCCATTTTTGCGTGGAGTTTTTCACACATCTGCACTTAGAATTTCACAGTGGGCAATAGTTTTGTTTTTCTCTGGGATAATTGCATTTTTAAACAGTCTTTACTTATACTTTAAATAAACAGAGTTCTTGGCGTCAAGTGGAGTTTTAATTCCACCTGACGCTTAGAAATCGTTATCCAGGGACGTAGCAGCTCTTTACTTCCACTTGGAGAAAAGCAGATATCCCAAATCTTTGATTTGGTGATAGTCGCTTTCACAGAGTGCGTGGGAGTATTAGAGCTGGTAGTCATCGGATAAAAAAATAGAATTGCTTTTAAGCAATTCTATTTTTTATTTAAATCTTTGAACTTTTTGAACTTTAGGTATCTTTCCCTCTATAGGAATTAAGTCCTTTTTTGTGGTCATGTTTCTTATATTTATAAGTTCTACGCTTTCTCTATTTTCTTTTCCTCTTTTTCCTTTAAGTCCTTGCACTAAAACTAGATTGCCTTGATGTATAGATATAAAATCAGGTTTCTTAAACCATCTTTTTTTAATATAAGAGCATTTTACTATGTTTCTGCTTCTATCAGGTCTTACTAAAAGTGTTACTGTTAGTTTATTAAATATCCATAATATAGTTTTTTTATTAATTTTAACAGATACAACAGTACCTTGAACCTGAGTTAACCTGTCACCATACTTTTTTAAATAAGATTTTGTGTAATATTGAGCAATTTTTTCCTTAAAACTCATGTATATACTAACTCCTTTGTTACTTTATTTTGTTTATACGATTATTAGAAATAACAGACAAAATTTGATTATATTATACCATAGTATATTTATTTTTGAAACATACCTATAATTTTTAGTATGTTTTTTATATGAGGTTGATATACTTATTTTTTTATTTTCGTTCCTAAATAAACTTTTTAAGAATACTATTATATTAGACTAAGTATACAAGGAGAATGAAATATGAATTATAGGGAATTACCTAAAGACCAAATCATATATGACTTTAAGTTGGATGATATTGATTTTAGCGAAGATGATAAAGATGATTTAAATAGAAATGTTAATTATATGCCTGAGTATAGTAGAGTATATGAAAATATGAGAGATGCATTAACAATAGATAAACAAGGATATAATATTTATCTTATAGATGAATTTTCAAAAGATAAACTTAAAAATATTAAGAAATTTATAAATGAAACTATGAAAGATAAAATAGAACTTCAAGATATATGCTATATAGTTATGAAAGACATTAAAAATCCTAAAGTGTTGTTTTTAAGATCTGGAAAAGGTAAAAAGCTAAAAAGTATGCTAAAGAAAATACAAAATATATATGCTAATTCTACTTATGAATTTTACAATGGATACGAGGACAAACAAAAGAAATTATTGGTGCAAAACATTCAAAAAAAACGAAGTTATTTAATAGGTAAAATTGTGGAAATGTCTAAAAATGAAGGCTTTTCATTAAAAATTACGGAAAGTGGTTTTAGCTTTGTTCCTTTAAAAGAAAATGGGAAAATGATGAATGAAATAGAGTATGAGTCTTTAGATTTAGAAAAAAAGGAAGAAATAGTAAACAAAGTGAATGTACTTAAGATTCATGCAGAGAGGATATTAGATAAGTTAAAAGATATGGAATCCTATGAAATGGAAAAGATTAAAATTCTCATAGATGAACATTATAAAAAAGATACAAAGAAGTTAAAGGAAGAATATTTTAACGTATTTAGTAAGGATAATAAGGCCTTAGAATTTTTAAGCAATATATGTAACAATATAGAAAGTGAAATTAAAGAGATATATTCTATAAACTATGAAGATGATGTAGATAATATACGGAATATAATATATAGATATTCTGTGAATGTACTTGTAGATAATAGTGATAACGACAAATTACCTATAGTGTTTGAAGAAGACCCGTCTATAAATAATTTACTTGGAAGCATAGAATATGAAAATAAAAATGGAACTTATGTTACTGATCCAAGTCTTATTAGACCAGGATCACTTTTAAAAGCAAATGGCGGAATATTAGTACTTCGAGTTAGCAGTCTTTTAAGTAATAAAGGAGCATATTATTATTTAAAAAAGTCTATTATAAGTGGCAAAGTTGATTTGAATTATAATAGAGGGTATTTAGAATTATTGTCTTTAAGTGGATTAAAACCAGAACCTATAGAGTTTAATGAAAAAATAATACTCATAGGAGATTACCGTACCTATGATTTACTTTATACTTATGATGAAGATTTTAAAAAGATTTTTAGCATAAGAGCTGAGTGCAAATCTATTTTAAGGATGGATAAGTATACAAAGAAAACTTTCTTATATAAAGTGCTTTCTATATGTAAAAACAATAAATTACATCCTGCGGATGAGGGAGCTGTAAAGGAGCTAGCAAAATTTTTATCCAGAAAAGCTGAAAATAGAGATAAATTATTTATGGATGACTATGATCTAGAGAAAATTTTAATAATTTCAGATAAAAGAGTCTGTGAGGATAATAGGGATTTTATAAATGAAGAAGATATCACAAATACGGCTTATAAAGAAGAAATTATAGAGGGTCAGGTAGTGGATTCTTACACAGAAGGTCAGATATTTATAGATGTAAAGGGTAAAACGGTGGGACAGGTAAATGCTCTGTCGATAATTGATACAGGGTATTTTAATTTTGGAAAGCCAATAAGAATAACTTGCTCGTGCTACAAGGGTAATGGAAATATTATAGATATCCAAAAGGAAAGTGACTTAAGTGGAAAAATTCATAACAAGGCAATAAATATATTAAAAGGACATGTTAAGAATTTAAGTGGTGGTTATAATAGAGTACCTGTGGATTTTTATTTAAGCTTTGAACAAATATATGGAAAAGTAGATGGAGATAGTGCTTCCGTAGCAGAGTTAGTTAGTATTATATCTTCACTTACGAAAATAAGTATAAAACAAAATATAGCTGTAACAGGTTCCATAAATCAGTTTGGAGAAGTACAACCTATAGGAGGAGTAAATGAAAAAATAGAGGGTTTCTTTAAAATATGTAAAGTATTAGATACTACAAAAGGGAAAGGGGTACTCATTCCAAAGTCTAATGCAAGCAGTTTAGCATTAAAAAATGAAGTGGAAAAGGAAATAGCAGATGGTAATTTTCATATTTATATTATGTCTAACTTAAAAGATGCAGTGGAAATTCTTATGGAAGAACATTATGATAATGTAATTCATGAAGCTAGGAAGGAGCTTAAAAAGTACTATAAAAATAAAGAACAATAGGGCAATTCCTAAAAGATAACGCCTTTTTGAAGCACTAAGAATCCTATTAATAACCAGCAGATGGAGTTAAAACTCCACCTGAGTCTAAGAATCACTTGATGATTTTATTTCATCATTAGAAGAAGAAAGTTGATTCCTATTTTTTATAAATAGAGTTGCTATTAAAGCGATGAGTACAAATAAAGTACACAGCATCAGTGTATAGTCGAAAGCATCTGAATATGCTTGACGACTTACTAGCTTTACAAGGGTGCTTTTAGCTTGAATCTGCTTATCTGCTGTAGAGAGTCCAATCTGTGAAAGCCTTTGCTGAATTTGGTTTAAAAGATTTAAAGCTGTATTGTTAAAAGGAGTTATTTGTTCTGAAAGCCTATGGTAATATATTTCTGCCTGGCTGCTAAGGGAATGGGTCATCATTGTTATTGAAACAGAGCCGGATATTTGTCTTATTGTATTTTGGATAGTAGAACCTTGAGTCACTAATTTCTGAGGCAGCAGATTCATTCCAAAAGTAGAGAGAGGCATCATAGTGAGACCTATTCCTGCTCCACGAAGTATCAAAAATAAATTTGCAGTGTCTTTTGAAGTATTAGAGGTAAGCATGCCTAATTGATAACAAGAATAAAGTAATAAAAATAATCCTGGTAGTATTACTATTTTTTCATTAACTTTATCTATTAATTTTGCACTTATAGGCATCATGATACCGGTAATAATGGCAGAAGGAAATAAAAGCAAACCTGTTTGCATGGCAGTATATCCATCAATTTTTTGAAAAAATAAAGGCATTGCATATACTCCTCCCATTAAACACATGTTTATGAGTGCCAGAGCAATTAAGGAAAAAGAAAAATCTAGTCGTGCTAGTAATTTTAAGTCCAGAAGCGGCTCTGTAACAGATAACTCGTTTATAATAAATAGTATTAAATTAAAAATTCCTATTGTTAGTAGAATGGGATTTTTTATATTACTCCAATCTATAGGATTTTGGCTTAGTATATATAAAATACTTACAATTCCTACTGTTGAAAATACAAAGCCTAAAATGTCAACTTTTTTAGGGGCTTTATGGGGAAATTCCTTGAGCAGCAGTGCTGATAAAATTATTGTCATAATTCCTATTGGGACATTTACGTTGAAAATTAACCTCCAGCTTAGTTTTTCTATAATGTAACCACCTAGAGTAGGGCCTATGGCAGGTGCAGCCATGCTTGCTATTCCCCAAAATCCCATGGCAAGCCCTCGTTCTTTAGAACTAAACATTTTAAGAATTATAGTCATACTTACTGGCATGATCATTCCTCCGCCAATAGCTTGAATTATACGGAAAATTATCATGCTTGTGTTGCTCCAAGCGATACCGCAGAGCAGGGAACCTATTGTAAATGATATTAAGGAAAAAATATATAATTTTTTATTTCCAAATTTCTCTGAAAGAAATCCTGTAATGGGTACAATTGCACCTAAAGTAAGCGTGTAGGCAGTTAAGACCCATTGAACATCATCCAAAGATACATTGAAAACTGCCATCATTTTAGGTATTCCAATATTTACTATACTGCCATCGAGAATAGACATAAATGTTCCCATAATTACTACTGCAAGACTAAGCCATCTATATGAATCTGAGTTATTATCTTCTGCCATTTAGAACTACCTCCTTATTTAATATGAATTTTAACAACTGCGTTGGTTCCCGGCAGCAATTCACAGTTGGTAGTTTCAAGTGAAATTTTTACAGGAATTTTTTGAACAACTTTTGTAAAAGTTCCACTAGTTGATGTAGGTATAAGTGCTAGATCAGAATTAGCATATTTACCAATTGATTTAACTTTACCTTTAAATTGCTTATCACCATATTCATCTACTGTAATGTCTACAGCTTGTCCAGATTTTATTTTTCTTGCTTTTGTCTCTTCAATATTGGCATTTACGTATAAATTATTAGGATTTACCATTATGGCAATTTGCTGTCCTTGAGAAAGTACTTCTCCTACAGTGCCGCTTTTTTTCAGAATAATCCCGCTGATTGGTGCCCTTATAATGGAGCTGTCTAAGCTTGTATCAGGAAGATTTCCCATGTCCTGTCTTGCAATTATTTGGTTTTTTTGTACGTAGTCTCCGTCATTTATATTTATTTCTACGAGTTTTCCTGAAATTTGAGGAGTTGCTCTAATTAAATCTCCTTGAATTGTAGAATCATCTGTTGAAACATAATACATATTGTTATATATATAATAAGTAACTATTCCTCCAATAGCTATCATCATAAGTGATAGTACTATTCCTATCAATACCTTTCTATTTTTCAATTTTGACACCTACCTTGTTTTTGCAGCCTATTTCTGCAAACATTCCTGGTTTTAACACGTTATTTCCATCTTTAATAGTAACTTTTACTAGTGCATCTTTGTTACGGGAATCTATCTGGGTGTCTATTACGGAAATTTCTCCTTGAAATACACCGTTATTGATATTAGATACTTTTACATTAACCTGGTCGCCAACTTTTATTTTAGTGAGTAATTCCTGAGGAACATAGCTATCCACATGCAATTGGTCAGCATTTACTATAGTAAGAAGAATTTGACCGACACCAGACATTTCTCCTTCATTTACATTTTTCACAGAAACTGTTCCTGATATAGGGGCTGTAATAACTCCATAACTAAGTGAAGTTTTTGCTGTATTTACACTAGCCTGAGCTTGATTTACAGTAGCTGCCACTGCATTTATATCACTTTCGGTTGATCCATTTTGAAGCATAGTTAAATTTTGGCTTACAGATTCATATTGAGCTTTTGCACTGGAAAGGACCTGCTCGGCCTGATCTACATTTATTTGTGCAGCACTACCACTTGCAAGAAGCTGTTTTTCACGATTGTAATTTTTCTGGGCAATATCATAAGCATCTTTAGCACCATCTACGGCTGCTTTTGTAGAAGCAATTTGTTCAGGCCTTGAACCGGATTTGATTTTAGCTAGGTTAGCTTGAGCGGTTGCCACAGATGCCTGAGCTTGGTCTACCTGAGCCTGTAGATCTTTTGTATCTAAGTAGATGATAGGATCTCCTGAGTTAACTTTACTTCCTACATCTACTTTGATTTGAGATATTTTTGCATTGATTTTAGAAGACACGTTGGAAGAGGTATTTGCTGCAATTTTTCCACCAAAGAGGTATATGTCTTGGTATGATGAAGTAGAATTTTTTTTGTTAGATGAATCTAAACTATCATTGTGAGAAGAACATCCAATAAGCAGCAAAGGACATATTAATAATATTGATATTAGCTTTTTCATTTTTATCCTCCTTAAATTAAAAATTATGTATTATAGAGATATACGTTTTAATCAACGTTTAAAACATTGTTTAATAAGATAATAGTATTTTACAGTAAGATTGTCAATATAAATTTAATATTATCAGCATTTATCATTAGAAATGCAGAATCCTTGAATGTAACTATTGACAAAAAACATATAAATAAGTAATATAATATTCAAAGACGTTTTAAACAATGTTTCATAATACATAGTTATTTTTAGGAGGATATTAAATGAAATATAATTCAAAAGATATTCCAAATGCTAAGGATCGAATATTGAATTCTACTCTTTATATTATTGGAAAAGAAGGATTTCAAAATGTTACTATAAGAAAAATAGCAGCGGCAGCTGATGTTAATGTAGCATCAATTAATTATTATTTTGGCTCAAAGGAAGGTGTAATTAACGAGGCATTAAAATGTCTTACCAGTAAATTTATGAGTTCTTTTGAAATTCTCGAAAATAAGCAGATTGCACCAATAGATAGACTTAGGGATTTTCTTAGGAGTTATTCTGATGCTAGCGTTGAGTATCCAGATGTATTTAGAAATTTTGTCAATCAACTTATTATATATAATGACGATATGAAATTTGATTATATTAAATTTATTGAAGATGAAGGAGTCTTTAAGATAAAAGATATTTTATCGGAAGTTACAGGAATTAGAGATGAAGAAAAATTATCCATGATGGCACTGCAGGGAATTGCTAGTTTAATTTTTCCTGTAATATCTGATAACCAAACAAAAAAATTTTCTAATTTAAATTATAAGGATAAAAATGTTAGGTATAAATATATAGATGTGTTAATTAAGTCGCTTCAAGGCAATAGTATGTAACGCAATTCACAATTCATGATGCACAATTGTATTAACTTTTCATTCTCTACTAGAAATTTGTATATTGACATATATAAAAAAGAACAAAATGTTTTAACATTTTGCTCTAAAGTTGTGCACTATGCATTGTGCATTGTGCATTGTCTAAACGTTGAACCTAAAGTTAACTACATCTCCATCCTGCATAATGTAGTCTTTTCCTTCCAATCTATAGTAGCCACTTTCTTTTGCAGAAGTCTCGGAGCCGCATTCCACGAGTTTGTCGTAGGATACAATTTCAGCTCGTATGAATCCTTTTTGGATATCAGTGTGTATTTTGCCAGCAGCTTCCGGAGCTTTAGTGCCTTTCTTTATGGTCCATGCTCTTACTTCTTTTTCTCCAGCAGTTAAAAAGCTCATAAGACCAAGCAACCTATAGCTGCTGTTTATCAATTTATCTAGACCTGCTTCATTTAAACCATATTCCTTTAGCATCTCAAGTCTTTCGTCATCTTCTAGAGAAGAAAGTTCTTCTTCTATTTTGGCAGAAATTATTACTACTTCTGAGCCTTCCACTTTTGCATATTCTTGTACTTTCTTTACAAAATCATTTTCCAAATTTCCGGAAGTTAAGTCATCTTCAGAAATATTGGCTACATAGAGTACAGGTTTAGTTGTAAGTAAGAAGAAGCTTTTAACAAGTTCGGCTTCATCTTCATTTAGATCTAGAGTTCTTACAGGCTTACCTTCCTCTAGATGTTTTTTTACTTTTAACATAATTTCATATTCAACTTTTGATTCCTTATCTCCACTTTTCGCAAGTTTCGACACTTTTTCAATCCTCCTGTCCATTACTTCTAAATCTGAGAATATAAGCTCTAAGTTTATGGTTTCAATATCACGAATAGGATCCACACTGCCATCTACATGGACAATATTATCATCTTCAAAACATCTAACCACATGTACTATAGCTTCTACTTCTCTTATATGAGATAAAAACTTATTTCCAAGGCCTTCTCCCTTGCTAGCACCTTTTACAAGTCCTGCTATATCGTAAAATTCAATAGCTGTATATACCTTTTTCTTTGAATTGTACATTTTTTCAAGTACATCTAATCTTTTATCTGGTACACTAACCACTCCTACATTTGGTTCTATAGTACAGAATGGATAATTGGCAGATTCTGCACCTGCCTTTGTTATTGCATTAAATAGGGTACTTTTGCCAACGTTTGGCAAACCCACAATTCCAAGTTTCATCTATGTACATTCCCTTCTTAAAATATAATTAACTGGTGTAAAATTCATCTAAATTATACTCTACAGAACATATTATTTCAATAAATGCAGTGAATATAAACTAATTTTGCGGGTTGGTGGAAGGAGATGAAAAAAATGATGAAAAAATAAATTTAATAGATTTAAAAAAAGTATTAAAAGTCTATTAAAAAAGAGGAAATTTTATGTTAATATAGAATAAGTAACTTGGTGGATTAAAGTGGTTAAAAGTGGAGCATGATAGCATTAAGAGGTGTAATGATGTTTTTAGGTGAGTATGAACATTCACTAGATAGTAAAAATAGAATAATTATACCTTCTAAATTTAGAGAAGAATTAGGAAGTAAATTTATTTTGACTAAAGGCTTAGATAGTTGTCTTTATGCTTTCCCACTTTGTGAATGGCATTTACTTGAAGAGAAATTAAAAAAACTCCCACTTACTAATAAAAATGCCAGGGTTTTTGTAAGATTTTTTTTCTCCGGGGCAAATGAAATGGAACCTGATAAGCAGGGCAGGATTTTAATACCCCAGACGCTCCTAGAATACGCAGCTATAAATAAGGAAATAGTAAGTATAGGAGTATCTAGCAGAATAGAGATATGGAGTAAAGAAAATTGGATAGAATACAATAATTTAAATATAAATTTTGATAATATAGCAGAACAAATGAATGAACTTGGAATATAGCAAAATTGGAGGACGTATTATATGAAATTTAAACATGTACCTGTACTACTTAACGAGACTATAAATAGCTTAAACATTAAAGAAGATGGAATATATGTAGACTGCACTTTAGGAGGGGGAGGGCATTCCTTTGAAATCTTAAAGAGGTTATCCGACAAGGGAAGGTTAATAGGAATAGATGAGGATACGTCTGCTATAAATGCAACAAGGGAGAGACTAAATAAATTTAAAAATATTACTTATGTTCACAATAATTTTTATTATATAGATGAAATTTTAGAAGAACTTAAAATAGAGAAAGTTGATGGTATACTTATGGATCTTGGAGTTTCGTCTTATCAACTAGATGAATCAGAAAGGGGATTTAGCTATATGAAGGATGCTCCACTTGATATGAGAATGAATAGGGATAGTTCATTATCCGCTTATGAGGTGATTAACAATTATAGTGAGGAAAATCTTCATAACGTTATAAAGGACTATGGAGAGGAAAACTTTTCAAAGAGAATAGCAAAGTTTATAGTAGCTGAAAGGGAAAAGGCTCCTATAAAAACAACATTACAGCTTGTAGATATAATAAGAAATGCAATACCTGCAAGATTTCAAAAAGAAGGTCATCCTGCAAAAAGAACTTTTCAAGCTATACGTATAGAAGTAAACGGAGAACTTAAAATATTGAACAAAGCAGTAGAGGATAGCGTAAAAAGACTGAATACAGGCGGAAGAATATCAATTATAACTTTTCATTCTTTAGAAGATAGAATTATAAAAACTAAATTTAAAAAATTAGAGAATCCATGTACTTGTCCACCAGATTTTCCTATATGTGTGTGTGGCAAAAAACCTATTGTAAAAATAATAAATAAAAAGCCTATAATACCTACAGAAGAGGAAAAAGAGAAAAATTCAAGAAGTAAAAGTTCTAAGCTTAGGACAGCAGAGAAAATTTAGTTCTAAAATTTAAAAGAGGTGAATAAAGTGATATTAATGAACAAAGATAGTATGGTAAATGGAAATACTGTCCTTCAGCCAGAGTACAAGCCTTACAAAGAGACAGAAGAAAAAAAGATTAAAACTAAGGCTCCGAATAGGGCATTAAAGGTAAAAAAGAAACTAAGAGTAATTAGAAATATATGTGTGATTTTTATTGTAGGTGTTATTCTGGTCTATAGATATTGTGCAATATACAATTCACAGACGGAGCTAAATTCTATAGAAAACGATATAAGTGAAATTAACAAACAAAATGAAAACTTGAGGGTAGAACTTGTAAAATACAATAATTTGGGATACATAGAAGATAATGCAATAAATAAATTGCAAATGAAAGTACCGGATAAAGGAAATGCAGTATATATAAACCTGGATAAAAAAATTATTAAAGTAGAAGAAAATTCGGATGAATCAGAAATGCACAAGGGGATATTAAATGAGTTGAAGCAATTGATATGGAGGTAAATAATTTTGGCTAAAAAGGAATACAGAGATAGAGTAATTATCAGAAAAAGAATGATAATTATTTTTAGTTTTCTATTTATGGTTTTCTTTTTACTAGTAGTGAGAATGTGTTATGTAATGATATACAGATCGCCGCAGCTTAAATCCATGGCAATAGCTCAGTGGACAAGTGATGTCAAAATTGATGCAAAAAGAGGAAGAATTTTAGATAGAAGTGGAAATGAATTAGCAGTAAGTGCTAATGTGTACAGAATTGATTTGGATATGAACACGTTAAGAGAAACTATGGAGGAGAAGAATATATCGGAAGATAAAATATCAGGAGAGTTAGCAGAAGCTCTTTCTATGGATAAGAAAGAAGTGTCAAAAATAATGAAAAAAACTCTTCCAGGAGGGCTTCCTATTGCATCTGCTACGCTTAAAAGAAGAGTGGAAAAGGCTGAAGCAGATAAAGTTAGAAATTTAAATTTAAATGGAGTGCTTGTGTCAGCAGATACTAAAAGATATTACCCAAATAACAATTTTTTAGCACAGGTAATTGGACATACTAATTCAGATGGAGTTGGACTTACAGGAGTAGAACTCTATTATAATAAGGATTTAGCAGGCACTCCAGGTCGTAGAATTGCAGAATTAGATAGAAAGAGTAAAGAACTTCCCTATACTATTTCAGAATTTACAAAACCTGTAGATGGAAAGGATATAGTACTTACTATAGATGAAATGATACAACATTTTGCAGAAAAATCAGCAGAGCAGGCACTTAAAGATTATAATGCAAAAGCAGTTTCTATAACAATTATGAATCCTAAAAATGGAGAAATACTGGCTATGGCAAATAAACCTGATTACAACCCAAATTCTCCTTGGGTAGATAACAAATCTTACGCAGAGCTCCAAAATGTATGGAGAAATAGAGCAGTAAGCGATACTTTTGAACCAGGTTCCATATTTAAAGTTATAACTGCACAAACTGCGCTTGAAACAAATTCAGTTAGTGATAGTGATACATTTACATGTAATGGAAGCATAAAGATAGGCAATAGAGTGATACATTGCTGGGTATCTACTGGACATGGTGTACAAGGTTTCCCAGACATAATTAAAAATTCCTGCAATGTAGGTTTTGCAGAGCTTGGCAAAAAAATAGGAAAAGAAAAATTAAATGATTACATACAAAAATTTGGATTTGGCAAAAAAACCGGAGTAGATTTACCAGGAGAAGCTAAAGGAATAGTTAAAAAGACGGAAAATATAAGCGATGTGGATTTGGCAACTATTTCTTTTGGACAGACAGACACAGTGTCAGCAGTTCAGTATCTTAGAGCTTTTAATGCAGTGGCAAATGGAGGAACTTTAATTACTCCTCATGTTATGAAAGAAATAGAACATTATGATGAAAATAGCAGCAAAGAAGTTATAGATAAAAAATATGACCTAGCTGGTAATAGTAAAAAATTTTTGGATAGTAGTAAAACTGCAAAGCTAAGATCATACCTAGAAAGGGTAGTTACAGAGGGCAGTGGAAAAGGTACTTTTATAGAAGGCTATCACATAGCAGGAAAAACAGGTACAGCCCAGAAAGCTGGAGTTGGAGGATATCAGACAGGAAAATATGTTTCTTCATTTGCAGGTATGGCACCTTCCAATGACCCTAAAATAACAATTCTAATTTCTATAAATGAACCAGATCCATCCACTTATTATGCAAGTCAAACTGCGGTACCTACAGCAAAGCAGGTTTTTGAAGATGTCGTTAATTATCTTGCAGTGAAAGGGGATACATCACCTTAAGGCATTTATCTGGTGGATTCATTGATAAAAATAATTAACTTGTTCTTTACATGAAGGGATTAGAAAATTATAATAAAATAGTGAAAGATTTGATAGAAAATTACTTTAAGGCATGCAGTACTATTATTTGTTAAGTCTGCATGCCAATGCTATGTGTAGATTAGACACATATCGGATAATTTTAAATTTAGGGAGTGTATACCATGAAATTGAAGAAAGTGATGAACGGACTTAAATATGAAGTTGTTAAGGGAAATGATAATTTAAATATAGGAGAAATTCAATATGATTCTAGAGAAGTTAAATCTGGAGATGTTTTTGTATGTATAAAGGGATATGTTACTGATGGACATAAATACATAGATAAGGCTTATAAAAATGGTGCGGCAGCTATTGTAATAAGCGAAGAAGTAGAAAATGTACCCGATTGTACTGTGATAAAGGTAAAAGATACAAGAAAAGCGCTTGCTATTATTTCATCAAATTATTATGATAATCCTTTTAAAAAGATGAAAATAATAGGAATAACAGGAACTAATGGTAAAACTACATCTACATTTATGATGAAATCCATACTAGAGACAGCAGGTTATAAAGTAGGACTTGTAGGTACTATAGCAAATTATATAGGAAATAAGAAAATACCTTCTCATAGGACTACTCCTGAATCCTTAGAACTTCAGAAGTTATTTAAACAGATGGTGGACGAAGGAGTTCAGTATTGTGTTATGGAAGTATCTTCTCATTCACTGTACTTAGATAGAGCATATGGAGTGAAATTTTCAGAGGCAATATTTACAAATCTAACAAGAGATCACTTAGATTTTCACAAGACCTTTGAAAATTATTATAAGGCTAAATTAATATTATTTAAAAATACTATTAATTCTGTTATAAATATAGATGACAAATATGGGGATAGAATATATGAAGATGCATTAGGAAGCAAGATAACTTATGCTATAAATAAGGAAGCTGATTTAAAAGCTAATGATTTAAATATACATTCTAGAGGAGCTAATTTTAATATAACATATAGGGGTCAGACAGCGCATATAAATTTAAATATACCAGGTAAATATAATGTAATGAATGCTCTTGGAAGTATAGGGGCATGCCTTTGCGAAGGTATAAGTTTAGAAATTGTGAAAAAGGGACTTGAGTCTATGGATGCTGTACCTGGAAGATGTGAAATAGTTACTAAAGGGTATGATCTTGGATATGAAGTTATAGTAGACTATGCTCATACTCCAGATGGGTTGGAGAACATATTAAAAACTGCTAGAGAATTTACTACAGGAAGACTTATAGCTGTCTTTGGTTGTGGTGGAGACAGGGATAATACAAAAAGACCTATAATGGGCAAGATAGGTACAGAGTTATCTGATTTTGCAGTTATAACTTCAGATAATCCAAGAGGTGAAGAGCCTATGGCAATAATTGATGAAATAGTAAATGGTGTTGAAAAAGATAATTATAAGGTAGTTGAAAATAGGAAAGAAGCTATAAGGGAATCTATACATATGGCACAAAAAGGCGATGTAATTGTAGTTGCAGGAAAGGGGCATGAAGATTATCAGATATTAAAAGATAAGACCATACATTTTGATGAAAGAGAGATAATAGCTGAAATTTTAGACAACGTACAGTGATCAATTTACAATTATAGAGTTTCTAGTTTGAAAGTTAACTTATACTAGAGCATATAGAGTCTGAAAAAATAAATAACAGATAGCAAAGAACAAATATCAGATAATGATGGAGTACTTTCTAGTATAAGAAAGTATTAGGCTAAAATATTCTAAGACTTTAAAAAGTTATCATTTATTTGAACTCTGATATTTGAACTTTTAACTTTAAGATAATTGCCTAAAAGAGGGGAGAATAAAAATTTGGAATACATGAGTTTTGGTGAAATAGTAAATGCTGTATCTGGACAAGTAATAATTTCAGGAAAATATAGTGGATATAGAAATGTAAGTACGGATACTAGAAAAATTGAAGAAAAGGATATATTTATTGCCCTTAGAGGAGAAAGATTTAACGGAAATAAATATGCTGCAGCTGCAAGTGATAAAGGTGCTTCTATATGTATTGTGGATGAAGTATATTTTAAAGAAAGTGAAATAAATGAGTGTACTAGTGTAATTCAAGTTAAGGATGGAAATCAGGCGTTGCTTGATTTAGCAGAATTCTATAAAAGTAAACTTAATGTAAAAGTAATAGGAATTACAGGTTCTGCAGGTAAAACAACAACAAAGGATTTAGTAGCATCTGTATTAAGTGGCAAGTTCAAAGTGTTTAAAACAGAAGGCAATCTTAACAATCAAATAGGACTTCCACATATGATATTTAAGTTGGATAATAGTTATGATGTGGCAGTGCTTGAAATGGGAATGAATAATAGGGGAGAAATACATAGTATGGCAAAAGCTGCTAGGCCAGATATTGCAGTAATAACCAATGTACTTAGGGCACATATAGGAAATTTAGGAACAAGAGAAAACATACTTGCAGCAAAACTTGAAATAACAGATTTCTTTTCAGAGGATAATACTTTAGTAATAAATTCAGACAATGATATGTTAGGCAATTTAAAAGAAGATAGATTCAATATAGAAAGAGTTGGTCTGGAAAAAGATTCAGATATATCAGCTTATGATATAGAGGTAAAAGAAGATTTTATAAGTTTTAACATATGTGAAAACAATGTTAAGATGGAAGAGAGGTTTAAGGTAAATGTACCTGGAAAGTACAATGTATTGAATTCTTTACTTGCAGTTGCTTGTGGGAGAATTTTAAATATGACTTATGGAGAAATAAGAAAAGGCTTAAAAAATATAGAGACTACTGCAATGAGAATGGAGATATGTAAAGGAAAAAAATTCAATGTAATTAATGATAGTTATAATGCCAATCCTGAGTCAATGAAAGCAGCTATTGATGTTTTGAAAAATTTTAAATCAAAAAGGAGAGTAGCTGTACTTGGTACTATGGGGGAATTGGGAGATGAATCCTGCAGGATGCACGAGGAAGTAGGAAAGTATGTAGGAGAAAATGGCATAGATATCTTGATAGCTCTTGGGGAATATGTAGAAGATTTTAAAAGGGGATTTCAGTTAACAAGTGAAAAAGGAAAATTTATTAGTTTTGGTACCTATGCAGAAGTTTTGGAGTTTCTTATAAAGAAGTACATTGAAAAGGGAGATACAATACTTGTAAAGGCTTCCAGAACAATGAAATTTGAGACTATAGCAGAGGAACTAAAGAAAAGCAGCAATAATTAGGAGGTGAATGCCCTTTAACTTAGGGCAATATTATATGTATAGATTAATTTATTCTGTACTAATTGCATTTTTTATAGCTATTTTAGAAGGACCTATTCTGATCCCTCTTCTTCATAAATTTAAATTTGGCCAGAATATACGAGAAGATGGACCAAAGAGTCATTTGAAAAAAGCAGGTACTCCAACTATGGGAGGAGTACTATTTATACTAGCAACTTTTATAACTATGGCAATTATAGTAAAAAAACCGTCAGATGAGGCTATGATAGCCCTTTATGCTTTTGTGGCTTTTGGGTTAATAGGTGCTATTGATGATATCTTAAAGATATTGAGAAAGCAAAATTTGGGACTAAGAGCTTATCAAAAAATGATATTATTATTAATTGTATCTGGAATATTTGCCTACTATTCTGCCAATAATCCATATATAGGGACATCTATAATAGTTCCTTTTGCACATAGAAGTTGGAATTTAGGAATATTTTATATTCCGTTTATAATAATATATTTTGCAGCGACTACAAATGCGGTGAATTTAACAGATGGACTTGATGGATTGGCAACATCAGTTACACTTTTAGTAATGACTTTTTTAGCTCTTGTAAGTTTTGCTATGGGGCACATTACACTTGCTATTTTCTGTGCAGTTCTTGCTGGAGCACTTTTAGGATTTTTGAAATACAATGCGTTTCCAGCTCAAATATTTATGGGAGATACGGGATCTCTGGCACTTGGAGGTGCAGTAGGTGCAGTTGCAATGATATTAAAACTTCCACTGCTTGTTCCAATAATTGGAGGAATATATGTAATAGAGGCAGCATCTGTTATACTTCAAGTGGTTTCTTTTAAACTTACAGGGAAGAGGATATTTAAAATGGCTCCAATCCATCACCATTTTGAACTTTCAGGTTGGCATGAGACTAAAGTAGTTTCTATATTTTGTATAAGTACAGTAATATTGTGTCTGTTAGGATTTCTATCTTTGTAAAATAAAAAGAAGAAGGTTATCTTTAAATATAGTAATTTTTAAATGCTTTTGTCAGCCTCATATAGTAATAATCTAGGAGGATTTTTATGAGAATTAGTAAACCAAATACTAAAATGGGATCTATAGACTTTTTGCTCTTCGCAACTATAATGTTATTGGTAGCTATTGGAGTTGTCATGGTCTATAGTGCCAGTTCTTACAAAGCATTTTTTGATAAAAGTACAAGAGATAGTATGTATTATTTAAAAAGGCAGGGGTTATGGGCAATAATTGGAACATTCCTTATGTTTTTTACAGTAAAATTTGATTATAAGAGAATAAAGAAGTATACTAAATTGCTTATGATAGTATCTGTAATATTTCTACTTGCAGTTTTTGCCTTTGAATCTAGAAAAGGTGCACAAAGATGGATAACATTAGGTTCTGTTGGATTTCAACCTTCTGAAATAGCAAAATACATTGTGGTTTTATATATGGCAAAAAGTATAGAGCTTAAAGGGGGAAGAAAGATAGAAACCATGCTTTATGGTGTCCTTCCATATCTTTTGGTTTCTGCATTTTATGCAGGACTTGTATTTGCAGAAAAGAATTTAAGTATAGCAGCTGTAATAATGATAGTTACCCTCATAATTTTATATGTATCGGGAGCTAAAATAACCCATGTACTTGGTGTAGTTGGACTTGTAGTTCTTGGAGGAATAGCAGGTATAATATTTGAACCTTATAGAATGGCTAGATTTACAAGTTTTCTAAATCCTTGGTCTGATCCTAAAGGAAAGGGATATCAATTGATCCAATCTCTTTTAGCAATGGGATCAGGAGGAATATGGGGAATGGGACTTGGTAGGTCAAGGCAAAAATGTTATTACATACCAGAACCTCACAATGATTTTATATTTTCTATTATAGGAGAAGAATTAGGGCTTATAGGATGTACTGTAATTGTTATATTATTTATAGTTTTTGTGTGGAGAGGAATTGTTATTGCTATAAGGGCGAGGGATACTTATGGAACAATTTTAGCAACGGGAATAACTTCAGTTATTGCAGTTCAGGCAATAATAAATATTGCAGTTGTAACTGGTGCTATGCCTGTAACAGGAGTACCATTACCTTTTATAAGTTATGGAGGTTCGGCTCTCACAATCAATATGATAGCAGTTGGAATACTTTTGAATATATCAAGGCAAACAGAAAGTGGTTAACAATAGCATTACAAATTTTTTTGTAATGCTATTGTGGACTTTTAAGAAGAATTTAGAAAGATGATTACTTAATAAAAAAATAATGCGAAGCAAAGCTTCACAAGTTAAGAATTAATAATGAAAAATTAATAGTGAAGGATGATTTTTAGCTATCGCAAAAAATCTTTAAATTTATATAACTCATCAATGTTTCGCTTTAGCGAAATGAGTGATGAAAAGCTTAATCAAAGATTTTTTGTAGTGTAACGGAAAAAAATCCACATTAACTATTAATTCTTCATTCTTAACTATTAATTAAAACTATTGCTTCGCAATATTTTTAAACTGCGAAAGTTGAGTATATAAATATTTAATATAAATTTAAGAGTTATTTTAATGAAATTACTGTTATTAAGTGTTAATATATATGTATCTTATGTTATGTTATTTTATATTATAAGTGAGAGGATACAAAATGAGTCATATTATTACGAAAACAGATAATGAATTGATTTTGAAAAGACGGAAAAAAGTAAAATTAAAACGAGTTCTTATGCTTATGGTATTTTTAATAGCATTATTTTTTACACTCTGCTTAAAATTGCCGTATTTTAATATAAAGTATATTAAAGTGTATGGAAATAAAAGTATTTCAAGTAATAGCATTATTGAGGATTCAAAAGTATATGGCGGAAATAATATCTTTTATATTAATCTAAAAGATGCATCAGAAAATATATTAAAGAATCCATATATAGAAGATGTTGATATAGGCAGAAAGCTTCCTGGGACTATTAATATTAATGTAAAGGAAAGAGAGGCAACCTTTTATATAGAAAGCAGCAAAAAATATTTCATTATAGATAAAAATGGAGTTTTACTCCAAAGGAGAGACAACATAAGTAATATGAAGTTAGTTAAGTTAAATGGAATTGATTGTAGTAAAGTTAAACTGGGAGAATGTATTTTAAATAAAGATGATAATAAAATTAAGGCTGTAATTACCCTAGGAAGTATAATTCAAAATAATAAGTTACCTTTTGAAATTACTTATATGGATGTAAGCAATTCTGTGGACATTAAAGTTTACTTTAAAGATATGTGTGTGGAACTGGGACAAGGAGATAATTTAGGTAAAAAGGTAAATAGGGCTTTAAATATAATATTAAATGAAAAATTGGGTAACGCTAGGGGATACATAGATGTAAGATTTGGTGGAAATCCTGTATTTCACATTGAAAATTAGGAGGATAAAATAAAATGCGTAAATTTGCTTCACAAATTAGTGTTGCTTTGGTGTGCTGTATACTTGGATTCATGCTTACCTACCAATTTAGAGTACTTATGAAACAGGATAATACATTAAATTTAAATAATCAAAATAGCTCTGATGTTACTGTGGAAATAGAGCAGTATAAAAAGGAAAAAGCTGCACTAGAAACGAAGGTAAATGATCTTCAAAATAAAGTAAAGGGCTATGAAGATGCTGCAGCAGGCAAGAGTGATTCTACAAAAAAACTTCTGGATGAATTAGAAAGTTCTAGAATACTTATAGGAGAGGTAGATGTAAAGGGACAAGGTGTCGTTATATATCTTAATCCTAACAGTAATCTATTTGGAAATAGTGTTAACAATCACATAACCGATAAAGATTTAGTTTATATCGTAAATGAGTTGAGATTTGCAGGTGCTGAAGCTATATCTATAAATGATATAAGGATTGTTTCAAGAACGGGTATAAGGACAGCAGGAAATTATATACTTATAAATGATGAAAAAATATCACCATCAAAAAGAATAGTTATACAAGCTATAGGAGATAAAAGTTTGTTATATAGTGCTATGAGTTTTCCAGAAGTATTTTCAGATTTAAAAACGATATGTGATGTTAAGTTTGAAAAATCTGATAGTATAACTATAAAGAAATATAACAAACCATATAAATTTGAGTATGCAGAGCCTATGAAATAATGAATTAGAGGTGATAAAAAATGATAGGATTTGTTGGACTTATATTGGGAATAATTATAGGTGTAGTTTGGAATGTAAATATTCCAGATAAATTTTCACCTTATATGTCTGTGGCTATCTTAGCTTGTCTTGACTCGGTATTTGGGGCTATAAGAGCTAATTTGTCTAAAAATTTTAAAACAGATATTTTTATATCCGGATTTTTTGGAAATGCAGTACTTGCTGCAGCATTTGCTTATTTAGGGGATAAGCTTGGAGTACCTATATATTTGGCAGTGGTTATAGTTTTTGGAGGAAGAATATTTAATAATTTTGCAATAATAAGAAGAGAATTGATTGAAAAAGCTAAATCACATCAATGAGGTGAAATAAATGAAGAGTAGTGAAGCTAATACTTTTGTTTTTATAGCTTCTATAATAATAGGTATATTAATATCCACTAATATAAGTTTTACAAAAGGTAAGACTAATAAAAGAGTGTTTTTAAATGCAAAACAGTATCAAGATGCATATAATTATAAAAATCAGCTTCACAGTGAGATATCAGGATTATTAAAACAATATAATAATACCTATAACAAGCTAAAGAAATATAGAAGCAGTGAGAAGAATGAGACTCAAGTTGTAGCTGGAATAAATCAGGAATTAAATCAAAACAATATGATACTTGGAAAAGTAGCTGCAAAAGGTCAGGGAATAAATATATATTTAAATGATGCACCTATGAGTGATGGACTTGATAGCTTTCAGTATCAGATGAAAATTGTACATAATACAGACATTATACAGGTTATTAATGATTTGAAAAATGCAGGATCTGAGGCAATTTCTATAAATGGTCACAGAATAGTAGGAGTTTCCGAAATTTATTGCAGCGGTCCATTTTTAAGAGTAAATGGAGTAAAAATAGCTTCTCCTTTTTTAATTAATGCTATAGGAAATAAGGAAGTACTCTATACTTACATGATGTCAAATGAAAACTACTTAAAAATAATGATAACTAGAAAGATTGTGGTAGAGGTACAAAAATCAGATAATATAAAAATACCTGCCTATAAGGGAGAGTATAGAACAGAATTTATGAAAGAGATGCAGTAGATTATTTTATAAATTTGTTGAAAATGATTAAAAAAATAATTAATTTTTGCAGGAATTTTGATGTCTATGAAGAATACTATTAATTGTATATGTTTGTGCTTAAACAATAAAGGAGACGGTAGTATTGTCAATTGAACAAAACTTGAGTAGGATAGAAGAAGAGTTAAAGGATAAAAATGTAACCTTAGTGGCAGTTTCAAAAACTAAACCTATTGAAGATATACAAAAAGCTTATGATGCAGGTATTAGAGATTTTGGAGAAAACAAAGTACAGGAGCTCACAAGTAAAATGCCAAACCTTCCACAGGATATAAGGTGGCATTTAATAGGTCATCTTCAAAGAAACAAGGTAAAATATATAGTTGGTAAGGTTTATCTTATCCATTCTTTGGACAGTATAAGACTTCTTAATGAATTAGAAAAACATTATAAAGATCAAAAGCTAATTGCAAATACACTGATACAAATAAATATAGGGTTGGAAGAAAGTAAGACAGGTTTACCTCTAGAGGAATTGGAAGATTTAATAAATGCCTGTGAGAATTGCACCAATGTAAAAGTAAAAGGTCTTATGGCTGTAATTCCTAAAGGGGATGAAGAAATTTGTAAAAAATATTTTCGAAAGCTAAAAAATATTTTTGATGGCTTGAAGAAAAGAGAGTTTAATAATATAAGTATGAATATACTATCTATGGGAATGACTCATGATTATAAAATAGCAATTAAAGAAGGAGCAACACTGGTGAGAATTGGCGAAGGTATATTTGGAAAGAGAAATTACAATAATAAATAGGAGGTATTTTTTATGGCAGGTAAAATGATAAACAAAATGATGGGATTTTTAGGATTAGAAGATGACTTGGAGGAAGATATAGAGGAAGAAGAAACAAAGAGAGGAGAAAATGAAAAAATCGTAAATGATTTTACAGAGGTAGATCCTATTGTAAATAATAAAAGACAAAATAAAGTTGTAAGCATACATACTACAATAGCAGCTAAGGTAAGGATAGTTAAGCCAACTACTTATGAGGAAGCAGCTGATATATGTGATGAACTTAAAAATAGAAAAATAATAGTTATAAATACTACAGGACTTGAAATTAGAATAGCTCAAAGGTTACTTGATTTTATGGGCGGTGCAAGTTATGCATTAGGAGGAAATTTGGAAGAAATAGAAAAAGGAATATACATACTTTCACCATCTAGTGTAGAAGTAAACAGCGATTTGAAAAATGAATTATCTGGAAAAGGAATATTTGGATGGAAGTAAATATATTTACTGATAAATAATTGGAGGCAAAAATGATAAGTAGTACTTTAGCTGTTGCAATATCATTACTGTTTAGATTTCTTGAAGGTGCTATAATATTGGATGTAATTCTATCTTGGGTTATGCAGGGGAGAAGTAATGCATTTGTGGATTTTTTACACATATTTACGGAACCCCTTATGATACCTGGAAGAAAAATCCAGGAAAAACTTATGCCAGGGTTAATGATAGATTTTTCACCTATAGTGGCCTTTTTTATAATAGATATATTAAGAGGAATTGTATTTTCGATACTCTAGCATATGAAATAATGTATAGCAAATTAAGGGATAATTATGGATAAAAAAAGTTTTATAAAGAGATTTCATTTTTGCGATGGAAGTGAAATCTTACCTATATATGATAAAATAAATTTAGCAAAAAAAATTAATAATACAGTATATACCTCAACATTTTATACTCCTAATGTATGGAATACTTTAGAAAACCTAAAGGAGGAAATTGGCTTAAATATATGCAGTTGTGGCATATTTGAAGATGCAGAAAGAAAACTCATAGCATTTTCAAAGTTTGATATAAGGAATTATCCAATAAAATTAATGGAAATAAAATGCACGTCTAAATTTGTTAAGTTAGAACACAAAGATTATCTAGGCGCTCTTATGGCTCTTGGACTTAAAAGAGAGAAATTTGGAGATTTAATACTAAAGGAAGATAATCAGTGCTATTTAGCTGTTTGTGAAGATATAAGTGATTACATAGAGATGAATTTAAATAGCGTAGGAAAGAGCAGCTGCAAAATAAATGTTTTAGATATTAGTTCTGCGGAAATTCCCCTATATAATTTTAAAACTTCTGTTTTAAATGTTTCTTCCTTGAGGATTGATTGTTTAGTTAGTTCTCTATGCAATATGTCAAGAAATAAATCTCAAGAAATGATAAAAAGAGGTAAAGTTCTCTTGAATTATTTACCAGAAACAAGAAAAGATAAATCTATAGAAGATAATTGTATAATAACTGTAAGAGGCTGTGGAAAGTTTAAAATTGTGGGGGAAACGGGTTGGACGGGAAGCGGTCGATGCAAACTTCTTATAAAAAAATTTAGTTAATTTGTGAGGTGCTCGTGATGTTTATTACTGCTGCAGAGATAACAAATAAGGAATTTAAAAAGGGACTTAGAGGTTATAATATAGATGAAGTAGACGAATTTTTAGACAAAATAGCAGAAGATTATGAGTCTATATATAAGGAAAATTCTCTTTTAAAGGAAAAAATGCAGTCTTTGGATGAGAAGATAAGTCATTACACTAAAATGGAAAATACTATAAAAGATACACTTTTATTAGCTCAAAATGCTTCTGAACAGGCTAAAGAAAATGCTAAAAAGGAAAGTGAATTTGTAGTAAAAAATGCAAATGATGCTGCACAAAAGATAATAGATAAAGCCCATGGAGATGTAATTCAAATTACAGATGAGTTTGAAAATGTAAAACAGGAGTTTTCTAAGTTTAGAACTAAGTTTAGAAATTTTATGAAAACTCAAATGGAAATGTTTGATGATATGGAAAAAGACTTTGTAAAGAATTATAACATCGGGTATGAATCAAATGAAAATGAAGTGGAAGATACTATTGTTAAGGAAAAGGAAATAGAAATAGTAGAGCCCAAAAAAAAAGATGTTTCTGTAGTTGAAAACAGTAACAAAGAATTTGATGAAGATGATAAAGAGGACTCAAATCATATGGAAAAGGAAATTTTTCAAGATAAAGATGAACTGGAAGAAATTAAAAATTTTTTTATTAAAGGATAGAAAAAGCCACTCTAAAAGTAGAGTGGCTTTTTAGCAGGCGCTCTGAACAAAGCATATTTGACAATCAATGTTGATTTAATATATGCTATTAATTATAGAAATAAAAATGAGGAGGACATTCAAATATGGTTATTGGAATTATAGGAGCTATGGATGAAGAGGTAGAAATACTTTTATCTGAATTAGAACTGGAGAAAGTTGAAGAAAAAGCTAATATGAAATTTAATTTAGGAAAACTTTATAATAAAGATATAGTGGTAGTAAGAAGTGGCATAGGTAAGGTAAATGCGGCAGTATGTGCCCAGATACTTGTAGATGATTTTAATGCAGATTACATAATAAATGTAGGTATTGCAGGTGGTGCAGGAGAAAATGTATATCCAGGAGATATAGTAATAGCAGACAATTTGGTACAGCATGATATGGATACATCTGCTTTTGGAGACAAAGTAGGACAGATACCTAGATTGGATACATATGATTTTAAATGCAATAGAAGACTTGTAGAAAAAGCTAAGGATGCATGTAATAAATTAGGAAATATAAATAGTTTTGTAGGAAGAATAGTTACAGGAGATCAATTTATTTCAAGTACAGAAAAGGTTAGAGATTTGAATAAGGAGTTTGGAGCGCTGGCTTGTGAAATGGAAGGTGGAAGTATTGCACAGGTAGCTTATTTGAACAATGTACCTTTTGTAATAATAAGATCTATATCAGATAACGCAAACAATGGTGCTAGTATGGACTATAAAAAATTTGCACCTATTGCCATAAAAAATTCTACACAAATAATTAAAAGTATGATTATGAGCTTGTAATTTTTACATATTGCGTTTTGGGAGGAAAATAGTGGAAATTTTTATAATATTACTTGGAATTTTAATAGATAGGGTTACTAAAATATGGGCCATTGAAGTTTTATCTAAAGTCTCTCAGGTAATAGTAATAAAAGATTTGTTTTCATTAATGTATTTGCAAAATAAGGGAGCTGCTTTTGGAATTTTGCAGGGTAAGCTTTATTTTTTAACTATAATTACAATAATTGTAGTTGGAGGAATGATAGTTTATATTATAAAATATAAACCTAATTCAAAGTTTATAAGAATAAGTTTTTCACTTATAATAAGTGGAGCTTTGGGAAATTTGATGGATAGAATAGTGTATAAATATGTAGTTGACTTTATTTCTGTCCATTATAAAGATATTTATTATTTCCCTGTATTCAATATAGCAGATGTGATGGTGGTAGTAGGAACTGCACTTTTGGCATTCTATTTATTAAAGGAAGAAAAGTATGGAAAGTAAAAAGTTTTTGGTTTGTAGTGAAGAAGAAAATATGAGACTTGATGTATTTTTGTCTAAATGTTTCCAGGATAAATCAAGATCATATATTCAAAATGTAATAGAGGATAAGTTGGTAGAAGTAAATGGAAAAGCAAAAAAGTCCAATTATAAGATTAAGTCAGGGGATAATATAGAAATTACTATACCTGACCCTGTGAATTTAAATATACAGTCAGAAGATATACCACTTGATATACTATATGAAGATAAGGATGTTATTGTAGTAAATAAGCCTCAAGGGATGATAGTACATCCTGCACCAGGAGTATATGAAGGTACTTTAGTAAATGCTCTTTTAAATCATTGTCATGATTTATCTGGTATAAATGGAGTGACAAGACCGGGTATAGTACATAGAATAGACAAAGACACTTCAGGAATACTTGTAGTAGCTAAAAATGATAATTCTCATAATAAATTAGCGAAACAGCTTAAGGATCATTCTATGACTAGAGAATACATAGCTTTAGTAGAGGGAGTCGTAAAGCTAGATGAGGGCACTGTAGATGAGCCTATTGCAAGACATCCTAAAGATAAAATAAAGATGGCAGTTTGTGTGAATGGAAAAAGGGCCATTACCCATTATAAGGTTATTAAAAGATTTAAAAATAATACTTTAATAAAATGTATACTTGAAACAGGAAGAACACATCAGATAAGAGTACATATGGCATATATAGGGCATCCTCTTGTAGGAGATCCGGTATATGGCTATAAAAAGCAGAGGTTTAAATTAAATGGTCAGCTACTCCATGCTAAAAAGCTTGGGTTTGTTCATCCAGCTACAGACAAGTACATAGAATTTGAAACAGAAATACCAGATTATTTTAAAAAAGTGATAAAAGTTTTAGATAATATGAATTAAAAAAGCAGTCTATATAATTTTAGACTGCTTTTTAGAGCAATTTCTAAACAGCTTCTTTATTGGATTTTTCAGAAGCACTTTCTTCTGGTAATATTAAATTAAGTATTATTCCAATAATGGTTGCAAGAGCTACACCGGATATTTGAACTGGTGATCCACCTACAGTAAAGTTTATGGAAGCACCGCCAATTCCTATTACTATTATGACAGATGACAATATTAAGTTCCTATTTTTACTAAAATCTATTTTATCTTCTACAAATATTCTAAAACCCGAAGAAGCTATTATTCCAAATAACACTATGCTTACACCACCTATTACAGGCATAGGCATATTTTCAATTACAGCAGCTATAGGACCTATAAATGAAAGCAGTATAGCTATTACTCCAGCGCCGCCTATAACCCATACACTGTAAACTTTGGTTATAGCCATAACTCCTATATTTTCTCCATAAGTTGTAGTTGGAGGTCCACCTGCAAAACCTGCAAATATAGTGGCTAATCCATCTCCTAATATAGATCTATGAAGTCCTGGGTTTTTGGTAAAATCCCTTCCTACTACATTGTTTGTTACGTAAATGTGACCTATATGTTCTGCTAAGGTTACAAAAGAAATGGGGGCCATAAGCATGACGGCATTTATATTGAATTTAGGAAACATAAATGGAGGCAATTTAAAGAACTTGGTACTTACAATAGTATCCAGTGCTTGCTTTGGTACTACACCTAAAATTAAAGCAGATATATATCCGATTATGATAGCTATTAGTATAGGTATTATTCCTAGAAATCCTTTGAAATACATGGTTCCAATAACAGCTACGGCAACTGTAATTGCAGATACTGTCATCCAAGCCCATCTTGGTATACTCTGCATCTGATCAGTTGTATAAGTAGGGTTGAATCCTGCCCAGTTTATAGCTGTAGCTGCAAGACCTAGGCCTATTACTATTACTATGGAACCAACAACTACAGGTGGAAGGGCTCTGTTAAGCCAGTTTACACCGCAAAGCTTTATTATGCCAGCTACAATTAAATATACACAACCTGCTGCTATTACACCAGAAAGCATAGATGCTGGTCCATAGCTTTTAGATGCTATAAGAATTGGACTTATAAAAGCAAAGGAAGAACCTAAGTAAGCCGGAAGCTTGGCTTTGGTACATATGATATAAATAAGGGTTCCAACACCACTGCAAAATAATGCTATGGATGGACTCATTCCTGTTAAAATTGGAACAAGTATAGTTGAACCTACCATGGCAAATAAATGCTGAAAACTAAGAGGTATGGTAACTCCTATAGGTAATTTTTCTTCTACATCAACAAAATTTTTCATTTATGTGCTCCTTTTCTAGTCTCTCAAGGACTATTTTAAAAGTTTATAATTCGTATATTTTTACTGAATCACTTTTGTCTATTTCTGCAATTTCAACGGATATCATTTCGTTTCTAGAGGTAGGAATGTTTTTACCTACATAATCGGCTCTTATAGGAAGTTCCCTATGCCCTCTATCAACTAAAACTGCCAGCTGAATTAATTTTGGCCTTCCAGAATGAATAATAGCATCGATTGCTGCTCTTGCAGTTCTGCCTGTATAGATAACGTCATCTACTAATATAATTTTTTTGTTTTCCACATCTATTAGATTAGATCCTTTTAGTATAGGTTGTCCTGTAAGGCTGGTTAAATCATCTCTATAGAGGCCAATATCTACATCCTCTACCTTTAATTTTATTCCTTCAATTTTATAAATGTTTTCGGCTATTCTTTTTGCTAATGGGTATCCCCTTCTCTTTATTCCTACAAGTATTATATCCTCTGTTCCTCTATTCTTTTCTAATATTTCATGGGATATTCTTTTTAAAGTTCTGTTCATAGCCTTTTCATCTAAAATAAGCGCTTTTAATTTCAACATATGACCCTCCCTTCTTTTTTTATATACAATTCATAGTGCACAATCTATAATTATAATTGTGCTTATTTTAATTTTATTTACATTATAAAAAATGTCCTTCACGCAGTGAAGGACATAATAGTCATACGGATATAAAAATACTTTATTGACCTCACTGGATCATTTTAAAAGATATTAAATTCACAACTTATTATAAGACAGTTTTTTTAATATTGCAAGTTTTTTTGGCACTACTTTATATAATTTGTAGAATACAATTCATATAAAATGTAGGAACTTGAAACTCTTCTCCTAATGTAATAAAATAAAAACAATTGAGAAGTAATAAATTTACAATGAGCTATGCACAATTCGCAGTTAAGGATTATTTTCTATTGTTACAGAAAAAATACTTTATTGAAGCTGTTTTATATCCGGTTTTATAGGTTCTGTATAAATGGTTTGATTAGTATAATATATTACCATTCCCGGTTTGGCACCATTGGGTTTATGAACATTTTTAATTTCTGTATAATCTACGGCTACTTTGGAAGAATTTTTAGCTTTGCTGTAGTATGCCGCAAGATTTGCAGCTTCTTCCAAAGTTTTATCTGGGACTTTGCCAAAGTTTTTTATTATTACGTGAGATCCAGGAATCTTTTTAGTATGGAGCCATATATCCCTTTTGTCTCCAAATTTAAGGGTAAGATAATCATTTTGAAGATTATTTTTACCTACATATATGTCTATTCCATCACTGGATATAAATTTCATTGGCTTGGAGTCCCTGCTCTTCTTTTTAGTATTTGATTTTTTAAATTTTATATACCCGCTTTCCATAAGCTCTCTTTTTATTTCTTCAATATCATCGTAGTTTTCACAATTTTTTATGTTGGTCATTACAGAAGTCAAATACTCCATTTCATCTTTTGCTATTTTTAATTGCTCATTTGCAGCTTGTTCTGTTTTCTTTAATTTGTTGTATTTTTTAAAATAGCGTTGTATATTTTCGGAAGGTGTTTTATTTTTATCAAGTTTTATATCTAAATACTCCATTTTTTCACTATAGTAATTTTGAATTTGTATATGGCTGTCACCTTTCTTTATATTGTAGATCTGTGAAGTTAAGAGTTCACCATATATTCTAAAATTATCCTTATTTTTAGCTTCCTTAATGCTATCTATTAGAATTTTTATCTTCTTATTGCATCTTTCTAAGTTTATATTTATAAGTTTAGAAAGGTCAGAACTTTTGTTACTTAACCTATCACATTTGTCCTTTTCATAGTAAAATTCTTCTATTAATTGGGAAGGTGTAGTATAATGTTTTTCTTTCCATTTGTTTAAATAGGTTAACTTATAACAGTAGAAATCTTTTACTTTTTCATTTTCTATGTAGGATGCAAAGTAAAAATTATCGTTTATTAATTCATCAAAGGTTTTCCTGCAAAAGTTGTATAGAAAGTCTAAATCGTTATTTTCTGAAAAATCTTTTTCACCATTTAATTTGTAGAACAATTCCTTTGAAAAAGAGCTGCTTAGTCCAGTAAACACTTTTGAAAAAAAACTCTTATCAATTTTTGCTGAGGCAGTTGCTAAAAACTTTTTAAAATCCTCTTTTGTAAAGGAAAGGGGATTTAGTTTATTTGAAGTTGGAGGAAATACATACTTTATCCCGGGAAATAGAGATCTTACGGTATTTATTTCAGGTGTTATATGTTTTATACTATCCATGATTAGATTATCTCTTTTTCGCACTAAAGTTATATTACTATGTCTTCCCATTATTTCTATTACTAATGTATATATACTGTTAAAACCCAGTTCATCTGAGCTTTCGAAATCTAAAAAAACAATTCTATCTGTGTCCAATTGCCTTATGTCAACTAATTTTGATGGGCTTAGGTGCTTTCTTAAAACCATGCAAAACATAGGGGGTTGAAGCGGATTTTGTTTGCTTTTAACTGTAATATGCATTTTAGGATATACTGGACTTGCACTTAATAAAAGCTTATAATTTTTCCTCCCATTTTTAATGCTTAATACTATTTCATCCTTTTCAGGTTGATTTATTTTTTCAACTTTTCCCCCTAGTATTTTTTCTTTCAATTCTTTTAAAATGCTGTGTATGAAAATACCGTCTAAAGCCATATTGTTCATCCTCTCGTAAGTTATGTATTTAATAAATTATATCATCTAGGATTTTTAAAATAAAGTTGTAAAAATTTTATTGATAAAAGATTATTACAGTAGTAAACTTAATTTGAAATATACAGCATATTTATGGAAGGGTGAAATTTTTAATATGAAATTTACTAAAATGCAGGGTACTGGAAATGATTTTGTGATAATAGATGATAGAGATAATAGATTTTTAGAAAAAGAAAAAGAACTTGGATTAAAGCTTTGTAATAGACATTTTGGAGTAGGCGGAGATGGAATATTGATAGTTCGCCAGAGTAAAATTGCACAGATTAAAATGATAATAATAAACTCAGATGGTTCTTATGCAGCTATGTGTGGAAATGGAATAAGATGTTTTGCAAAATATGTATGGGAAGAAAATTTAGTAAAAGAGTCTCCTATAAAGATAGAGACGGGGGACGGTATAAAGGAAGCATTTTTGAATGTGGAAAATGGTAAAGTGAAGGAAGTCACTATTGATATGGGAACACCTTCTTTTGATCCAAAAAAAATTCCGGTTAGCTCCTGTGATGAAGTTGTAAAAAAGAAATTAAAAATTAATGAAAAAACTTATAGTATTACTTCAATGCTTATGGGAGTACCTCATACAGTTATATTTGGTGATCTTGAAAAGTATGATGTGAAAGAAGGAAAAGCTATTGAAAAATATTCTATTTTCCCTGAAGGAACTAATGTAAACTTTTGTGAAGTCTTAAATAAGAATGAAATTAAAATAAAAACTTGGGAAAGAGGAGCAGGTCCTACTTTAGCCTGTGGTACGGGAACTTGTGCCTGTGCTGTAGCTTCAAATAAGCTTGGCTTTACAGAGGGGAAAGTTAAAGCTCAAGTTCCAGGAGGAAATCTTTTTATAGAAGTGAAAGATAATAAAGTTTTTATGACAGGTCCCGCAGAGGTTTCGTTTAAAGGGGAATATGATATTTAATGAAAAACTTTAGAATGATAATTTTTTTTGTTTTCATGTCTTTTACATTTCTCATATTAAGTAGTTGTACACCTAGAGATGTAAACAAAGGTAAAAGTGGAGCAAATGTTCATTATTCTAATGTTATAGCGGTTGAAGCTAAAGAAACTGACACGAAAATATTTAATGTGGGTAGTCATAAGTTATCTCAAAATTTAACGAATAGCAATATAAATAATATAGAGGAAATGCTATATGACACAAAGAAAACCACTTTTATTTATTTAAACAAGGAAAAGGATTCTAATAAAAATAAAATAGATATAATTACTAAGAATTCTTTAGATGAAATTAAAAATTTTTATAATGCACGAAATATAAAAATGAATTCTACAGGAGATAAGATTGCATTTAGGACTTTTAAAAACGATTCGGTATATAGTGCTGAGGGAATGAAAGTATACGATATAAAGAATAGAAAATATTTACCTATTAAATCAAAGGTTCTAGTTTCTGGAGATTTATATGAGTGGCTGGATGATCATAGAATAATTTATTATGGAAGCATAGAAGGAGAAGCAAATTCTAATAGAGTATATATATATGATTTTAATACAGACAGAGAACAAATATATTTAAATGATACTAAAGGGTACTGTATACATTTTATTCTAATAGGAAATGATATATTGTTTTTATCGAGAAATTACAATAAGTTATATTTATATTTTTATAATAATGCAAGTAAACAGTTTACACTTTTAAGTGATGGGTTTGCAGAAATATATAGTTCAGTGTCAGATAAAAAGAGAAAAAGTGTATTTTTTATTGGAAATCAAAACGACAATAATACTGCACTTTATGAGTTTAAAGAAGAAAGTGGTACAGTAAACAGGATTACTTATGACTTTCCAGAAACTTTTGGTATTTCTTCAGGAATAGCTGAAGATGAAAGTGGTAATGTTTATTTTACAGGTATAGGAAAGGAAGAACAGCAGGATAATTTGGATGTATTTATGTATAATGCAGATGAAAAGTCCATAAACGTTATATCTGAGCATGCTGGTAAGTATAGAATTTATAAAAATAATGAAATGTAAGAATACTATGAAAATTACAGTTAAAGTAGTTTTTATAGTATTTTTTTAATTAATAGTAATTTATCAGCTAGTTTAAATTCATTATTGCTTAAAAGTTAATTCTATGATATTATTTATAATAATTAAATAATATGATGCTTATTCTTATCCCCGGGTAAGAATGTTAAAAAGCACTGAGTCTATTCCATTAGGGCCTTTTTAAGGAGGAATAAAATTCAGTGCTTTTGTGTTTTATTAGGGAAATTTAAGTATTATATTTAAATCTAATATTTGATGTAGATGGAGGTAATTTAATGAATTGGAACATTAAAAAATTTAATCAGCTTAAAGTCGAAGAAATATACAAAATTTTAGCATTAAGGAATAAAGTATTTATTGTAGAACAGAAGTGTGCATACCTTGACTGTGATAATAAAGATTTAAATTCATATCATTTATTTTCTGAGGAAAATGGAGAAGTAGTTGCATACTTAAGAATTTTGGAAAAGGGAGTTTCTTACGATGAAATATCAATAGGAAGAGTAGTCGTAAAAAGAAATTATCGTGGTAAAGGAATTGCAAGAGAAATGCTGTTGAAAGCTATTGAATTTGTAGAAAATACTTTAAAAGAAGATACTATAAAAATTCAAGCACAGGCATATTTACTTAATTTTTATAGTAGTCTCGGCTTTAAAGCAGTTTCAGAAGAATATCTAGAGGATAATATTCCACATATAGATATGTTATATAAAAAATAAATTATGTATGAAAAAGGATTTAGGAGACTTGTAAAATGGTGCTATTTATATAAAGTAATGGATTAAAGAGAAATTCACAGTTGTAAAGTAATGCGGCAATGTACAATATTAAACAATTCAATAAATAATAATTTATAGGGGAGATAAACATGAAAAAGTTAGGCTTGGTTGGAGGAATGGGTCCAGAGTCCACAATTCCATATTATCATGATATTGTATATGGAGTGCAAAAAAAAGTTGGAAAAAAGTTTTTTCCTAATATAACTATTGAAAGTGTTAATGTTTTTGATGTTCTTAGTATGTGTGAAAGGGAAGAATATGAACAACTTGTCAATTATTTAATGGTGGCAATCAATAATTTGGAAGCTAGCGGCTCAGATTTTATAGCTTTATCTGCTAACACACCACACATTGTTTTTGATGAGCTTAATAAGCGTTCAAATATTCCACTTGTTAGTATTATTGAGGCTACTTGTGATGAAGTAAAACGACGCAATATATCTAAAGTGGGACTGTTAGGAACAATTTTTACTATGAATGGAGAATTTTTCAAAAAGCCATTCACGAAAAATCATATAGAAGTGATAACTCCAACTGATGAAGAAAAGGAAGTTGTTAATCAAAAGATTTCCCAAGAATTAGAGTTGGGCATTGTCAACGAAGAGACTTTATCATCATTTTTGAAGATTATTCAAAGAATGAAAGTTGAAAATGGAATACAGGCAATTGTTTTAGGTTGTACTGAATTGCCATTGCTATTCAAGGGAGTCAAAACGCCAGTAGATTGTTTAGATACAATGCAGATACATATTGAAACTCTTGTCGATATTATTATAGATGATTAAATCAAACTTCAATTTGTAGAATTGATAGAAAATAAATTTGAATTTAGTTCTGTCGTATCTTTCTTATTATACGAAAAAATATATAAAATGGAGCTGTAACCCAATATAGCTCTGTTTTTATATATTCGAGGGCGTAGATTAGTACCTAAAGCTTATGTACTATTTTGTTTTATTGTTACTCAGAGCTATTCCTAAAGCAGCGCCAATTGATATTCCTAAAGCAAGATTATTGAATAATACTCCAAATGAAATACCCAAACCTATTCCAATAGCTAAATAATCATAGCTTTTTTTATTTGTCTTTTTATTCTGTTCCATAAATAAATTCCTTTCTCGATAAATCAGTTGTCCTATTTATTAAATTTGTACTCAACTAATTTTTCGTTGACTCCGATAAAAGTTCAGCTAATTATATTTTATCATTATTGTTTAAAAATAAGAAGGGTGGTTATAATTTAGATATGTAAATAATAATGAAGAGAGGGAAATAAAGTGTTTCCTGTAGAATTAAAGAATATAAATATAGAAGACATTTCTCTGAAAATGGATGTAATAAAAAAAATACCTGAAGAAATAGCCAGGGATAATTGTTTAATAGCTTTAAAAATGAAAGAAAATAAATTATTTATAGCCGTAGATAAAGTACCAAATTTTACTTTAATTGAGGAACTAAAATTTATATTGGGAAAAGAACTTGAATTTTTTAGGACTAGTAGGGAAGTTATATTTAAGTTGATAAAACGGAATAAATATAGATAAAAAATGGAGCTATAACCAATATAGCTCCATTTATGATCCCTGACCATTATATAACTCATCTACCATAATTCCATTCTATATATACGACATGTCCACCCTATGATATAATATATTTTAGATGTAAATTTATGGTTGATGATGTTATTTGTATAAAGACGATGGATTAAAGAGAAATTCACAGCTGTAAAATATTAAGTCACAATTATTAAATATAAAAAGGTTAAATTAATATGAGTATTATTGGATGACCACATGGAATGGTAGAAAGTAGTTATAAATTAAAGATATAGAAGGTGTGGGATAAAATGAACGCAGTTTTGACAGTAATGCCAATTATATTTATTAGGTATGGGCTTTTAAGTATAGTAAACAAAGAAGCACTTAAACGTGCGGGTTTATTTGCGCCAGTAATCGGAAGAGAAAAAGTAGCATATTGGGTTTATCAAATTTCAACTACCCTTATTTTACTATATTTGTTAGTACTTAAAATCAGGGCAGACTCTGAGTGGTTTTATATAGGTCTAGTAATCTATAGTTTAGGAATTATTTTATATGGGGTATCTATAATAAATTATGCTAAGCCTAAAATGAGTGGAATAAATTTAAATGGGTTATATCGAGTATCCCGAAATCCTATGTACATTGCATATTTCATTTCTTTCTTAGGATGTGTATTTCTAACTCAATCATGGATATTGCTTGTGCTATTAATATGTTTTCAAATATCAGCGCATTGGATTATTCTTTCAGAAGAAAGATGGTGTATTAAGGAATTTGGAGAAGTGTATATAAAATATATGAATAAAGTGAAACGTTACATTTAGATAGATTCCTATACTATTATAAAGAGAGGAGAATTGGAATGAAACCAGATGTATATTATTTTACAGGAACAGGAAATTCGTTGGCAGTAGCTAAAGATATTGCAAAAAAATAGAGGGTGATCTTATTTCTATTCCCTATGCACTAGGGAAGGGTATTATTAAAACTGATGCAAAAGTTGTAGTAATAATATTTCCAGTTTATATGTGGGGGATACCTCTCATTATTGAAAGATTCATTAAAAACTTTGAAGATCTTGATGATAAATACGTTTATGCAATTGCTACACATGGTGGTATGCCTGGTGTTGCAATCAACATACTTGAAAAAGTAATAGAAAGTTGTAAAGGAAAGCTTTCGGCAGGCTTTACTGTAAATATGCCTGGTAATTACGTGCCAAAATATGGATCATTTTCCGAAGAAAAACAAAAGAAATTGTTTGATAAGTGGGGTGAAAAAGTTAAAGTCATTGCTGAATATATTAAAACTAACAAGCAGGGTAAAAAGGAAAATAACAACATACTTGCAAACTTACTATTTTCAAATTTAATTTACAACCATTCAGCTAAGAATATTGCCAAAATGGATAAGAATTTTTGGGTTGATAAAAAATGTAATAAATGTGGTATATGCCAAAAGATTTGTCCTGTTTGCAATATTGATATGAATAGTGGAAATCCAATATGGAATAATAAATGTGAACAGTGTTTAGCTTGTTTGCAGTGGTGTCCTCAAGAAGCTATTCAATATGGAAAGAAAACACCAACTCGTAAAAGATATCATAACCCTAATGCCAATATTTCAGATATTTTAAATCAGGCTAAGAAATAATGACACTATTAGAATATGTTTCACTAGGGTTATAAAAATGATATTTCGTACGTTAAGTAAATTACAAGTCCATAAATGTAAATACTTTACTAGTTAAGTAACGTTAATAATAATACTCTAAATGAAATACCCAAACCTATTCCAATAGCTAAATAATCATAGCTTTTTTTATTTGTCTTTTTATTCTGTTCCATAAATAAATTCCTTTTAGTTAGTTTTGGAGTGATGATAGGTGTTGTCTTGCTTTATAATAGATATATTTATAATATGAGAATTAACGAACTTATCAATACATAGTTCATAGTCTTCATATTGTACGAAATAGATATAAAAAATGGAGCTATACCTAACATGGCTCCATTTATGATCCTTGACCATTATACAACTTATTTGCCACAGTATTATACACATACTGCATGTCCAGCTCTATGATATAATGTATTTTAGACATAATTTATGGTTCATGTTGTTATTTATATAAAGACAATGGATTAAAAAGAAATTTATAGCTGTAATTTTATACGACTCAGGTAACTAAATGAAAGGGGTATATAGAATGTTAGATGAGCCTAATAAGAAATGGATTTACAAGCACAGAAAGGCGTTTATTATTGTAACAGTATTAATTGTGGTATATCTTATCCAAATGATAGTAATTAGTTATAGAAAATATCTTGTATACAATAATGTGCGGGCTTACTTGATAAATACAAAAGGTTATAAAACTCAAGATATTAAGAAGATTAAAGTAACACATACTTATTTAGGTATCATTTTAGGATCTTCTAGTTATTCTATAAGTGTAGTTTTTACTGATGAACCAAATGCGTTATATCAGTATGCTGGTTATGACAGGATATATCAATTAGGGGTAGCTGGGAAGCCAAATGCAGGTAAAGACTTTAAATACTTTGAAAAACCTAATGGGTCTAAATAGTATAATAAAGAATCTTGCAATAGCTATATGTTCTGGCTATTGTAAAAAATATAAGAAATGGAGCTATAATCAACATAGCTCCATTTATGTATACTGCATGTCCAGCTCTATGATATAATATATTTTAGATGTAAATTTATGGTTCATGATGTTATTTATATAAAGTAATAGATTAAAGATAAATTCGCAGTTGTAAAACATTGCGACATAATTGTTGTATGTGGTTATTAAAATTATATATAAGGTATAAATATTACTAAAGTTTAGGGAAATTTAAAAAATGGGGAGATATATTTATGAAAATTAAAACTTGGTTAAAATATTTTATATATGTCTTTATTATCATTGTATTTATGTATTTATTAGGATATATTTCAGTTTACCTAAAAAAGTTGCAGGAAGCATTTAGCATAAGTATTTATCAATATGGCTTAATAACATTTATTCTTTATGCATTAATTGGCTTTCTTATTGGCTTAGAACACTTTTTAAAGGAAAAGAGAAAAAATGGAAGATGGAGAGTAAATCTGTCCAAATTGACATTAATGGGTTTGCCAAGTTTATATTTTTCATTTTATGTTTTTATATTTTATTGCCCTGTTCCATTTATAAGAGCTGCATTAATACAACCAATTGAATTCTTTTTAAGAGTAAATATGAATTTGATAACTATATTTCAGTTACTATTTGGATATGTAGTTATTACAAGTTTTTATAAAGTGTCTGAAAAATAAATTTAATTAATTTTAGTTCAAAATATGAAATTTATATGTACTAACCTATAAATCTAAATATATAGATGTTCTTTGAAAATGAAATAATACGGTGGTGCGACACGTTGCTAATTGAAAAGATTAGCTACTAATTCCATTAAATTAGCAGAACTGATAATCTGAAAAGTCAAATGAAAGAGTAACGTCTTGAAGGGCTATTCTAATACTCCGAATAGCATTTTTATGAATAAGAATAAAAATGTTATAAGCTCGGTGAAGTCGGCTGAGAGTACACCCTAACGGGTCAAGCTGAGGAAATGCGAACTAGAGGTAGTCGAGTGTATGATAGGTCGGGAATCCATAAAATACTTATGGTAAGAATGGTCATGGATAAATAAGTGACTGACGAAATTCTGAATGAAAGGGTCTAGAATTATACATGATAGAAATATCATGCCTATCTAAAAACATAGGGTTTGTGGGGACGAGTAAAATACACCATTATGAAAATCCTTATATTGTTAAAGGCAGTATCAAGCAAACAGGTTTAGAGGAATTACCTAAGAGTATATGCAAGGATAAGATTATTGGAACGTGGTAAGCTGATATCATGGAGGACTTATTTCCTAAAAAGTGGTGGCAAGGAAAGATGGAAATTATAACTTGCTTTAATATCAGTGGAGGGATAGCCACAAGTCAATATTTACAATAAAATTTACAAATACAATAATTATTAGGTTCGTGTAAGACTAAGAGAGATGAAAATCGTGAGGTGAGTAATCGACTAATGGCAACAAATGAAAAGAAGTTGAAAAAGAGACGAATGCTAAGGAATAATGAGTATTATGATATTCAAAAAATATTTGATGAACTATACAGAAAAAGCTTAAGTGGTAAGAAATTTGATAACCTGCTAAGTTTAATACTAAACGAACAAAATATATTATTAGCATACAGAAACATTAAGAAGAATAAGGGTAGTAAAACAAACAGAGTATAATGATAATAGAATATCGTTATATGTAGCCCAAAATGGAAAATGTAGTATAACTGGCAGAATTCTAGAAATAAGAAATATGGAATGTCATCATAAGAACCCTAAAGAATTAGGTGGCAAAGATGAATACAACAATCTTACCTTTATATTAAAGGATGTTCATAAATTAATCCACGCTGTAGCAATAGAAATTATAGAAAAATACAAAATTATATTAAACTTAGATGAAGTATGCTTGGAAAGGCTCAATAAACTTCGCTCAAAGGTTGGAAATTGTATAATATAAATATATAAATAAATATTGATGGAACGCCGTATGAGTTGGAAACTCTCATGTACGGTGTGGAGGAGGGGGTGCGACAAGAAGCGACTTCTTCCGCACATAGTCAGTACAGCAATGCTGTTGTTCCAGTTGTGAGGAATATTCTCACCCGAAACTGCAAAGGAAGTAATTCCTTTGTGGGTTGCATGAGGGAAAGTCTAATCAAAAGTTTAGTATCCATAACTTTTGAGGGCGAGAGAAAGAGTGGTATGGTTAACGATAAGTGAACTTCTATAAGCGTCGTCACCACAGGCGATAGTTGGGATATAATGGCTATCGTTTCATAGGTAAGGAAATACATCTCCCCTAAAATGTATTCACACACAACCCAAATACCTATCGGCGTATTGGAAGAACCTAACCCGTGCGTATCTGACGGAAGTCGAACTTGGTAAACCCTATGAAGTCCATTAGTAATGGTAGGCTGACCGTAAGGAAAGCGGAAATCTTCAGAGGGTAAAGGAGGTTAGAAAAAGCAAATGCCACAAAGTCGAAAGACTATGGGAATGGAAATAACCATGTGGATAGTATCGCAGGATATACTCGAAAGAGTGCTGACTTCTAACTGGTGTACAACATGAAAATAAAGCGTAGAGTAATTCTCAAAAGGGAGGTAAAAGTCGATGAATACTTCAATTATGAAGTCCGCATTACCTAACATTACCGATTGGCAACAAATAAGTTGGCAAGAGATTGAAGGATATGTAGAGAAATTACAACAACGAATATATCATGCCGAAAGTCTTGGTGAGGTACGCAAGGTTAGAAACTTGCAAAGAATGCTAATTAATAGCGAAGCAACATTACTGTTATCCATAAGACGAGTAACGCAACTTAATAAGGGAAAAAGAACAGCAGGAGTAGATGGATATAAAGCATTAACTTCGAGTGAAAGACTTGAATTATACCATACAATGAAAGAATTAAATATTAAATGTCACAATCCTAAACCTGCATATAGGACATATATAGAAAAGAAAAACGGAAAACTTAGACCTCTAGGAATTCCTACTATTAAGGATAGAATATATCAGAACATAGTTAGAATGGCACTTGAACCACAATGGGAAACAAGGTTTGAACCTACATCCTACGGATTTAGACCTAAAAGGAATTGCCATGATGCTATAGAAAGAATATTCAACACAGTTAAAGGTAGGAAAAAGCAGTTGATATTTGAAGGTGACTTCAAAGGTTGCTTTGATAACCTAAACCATAAATTTATTATAGAGCAAATTAAAGGATTTCCGCAGAGTGAACTTATAGAAAAATGGCTTAAAGCAGGATTTGTTGATAACAGTGTATTTAATGAGACTGAGGAAGGAACTCCACAAGGAGGAATAATCTCCCCACTCCTTGCTAATATAGCATTGCATGGAATGGAAGAAGTCCTTGGTATTAAATACAACACTGTTAATAGGAAAGATGAAGTGACATATGAAAATAGAACTAAATATGCTATGGTAAGGTATGCTGATGACTTTGTAATAATGTGTGAAAATAAGCAAGATGCAACAGACTTGTTTGAAATTCTTAAACCTTATCTTGAAAGTAGAGGATTAGAATTAGCACAGGAAAAGACAAAGATAACACATATCACAGAAGGGTTTGACTTTCTTGGTTTTAATATTAAAAGATATAAAACTAAAAATGGTAGCAAACTAATAATTAAACCTTCTAAAGATAGTATAAAAAGTTTTAAAGGTAAAGTTTCAGATACTACCAAAATGCTGTATGGTAAGAATATTCAAACCCTTATTAACACACTAAATCCTATAATCATAGGAACTGCAAATTACTGGTCATCAGTAGTATCTAAAGAAGTTTATACTGCAATGGACAATTATATTTGGGTTAATGTATATAGATTTCTTAGAAGGTTACACCCAAAGAAAAGTTGGAAATGGATTAAAAAGAAGTACTTTAAACCAGATAAAACAGGGCAGAGTAAAAATAAGTGGATACTAACTGAACCGATAACAAATAATCAGTTAAAGAAAATAGCATGGACGCCAATAGTCAGACATTCTCAAATTAAACATGACTATAGTCCATACAATAAAGAACTCAAAGAATATTTCAGTAAAAGAGATAAGAAAGAGTTTGATAAAAATAATGTTGCTTACAGACAAAAATTGGCAAAGAAACAGGATTATAAGTGTCCCCTATGTGGAATGAGCATAACTGATTTTAAAGAAGGTTTAGAAACACATCATAAAACACCCAAAATCAAAGGTGGAAGTGATGAATACAAGAATCTTCAATTAGTACACATATCATGCCACATAGAATATCATAAGGTATTTCCTGTTAAAGAAGATTTACCCGATTTAGCCCAATTAAGAAATTACCTAAGATATATTAAAAACAAGAAAACAGCAGGGCTAATATAACCAAGATTTAGGATAAATGTATGCTTGAGCCGTATGTTTTGAAAGAAACAAGTACGGTTCTTAGGCGAGAAGGAGGGAGTAATCCCTCTGACTTAGCCGACAAAAGGCAAAGATTACTTCAAAGCCTTACTATTCTATTATCATGTAATTAATGTTAGTTAATACAGAATAGTAAATTAATATAAACCATAAACTGATTGTATTAATTAAGGAGGATAGGCAATTGAAAATAGAAAAAATGAGTGATTTCTTCACTGCTCGTGTAGATGGATATGATGAACATATGCTTAATGATGTAGAAGGGTGTAAAGATGCTTATATTAAGATGGCAAAATTATTACCACAACATATTACTGAATTATTAGATTTAGGTTGTGGGACTGGATTAGAGCTTGATGAAATATTTAAGAGTAAGCCTTTTATTAATGTAACAGGCATAGATTTAACACAGGCAATGCTTAATAAATTAAAACAGAAACATCCTGACAAAAAAATGTCGTTAATAAATGCAAGTTATTTTGATTATGACTTTGGAACTTGTAAATATGATGTGGCAATATCTTTCCAAACTATGCACCATTTTTCACATCAAGATAAAATTAAACTATATTCAAAGATTTTTGATGCATTGAAAGCTGGTGGTCAATATATCGAATGTGATTACATGGTAACTAATCAGGAGGAGGAAGAATTCTATTATAGTGAAAATAAACGAATAAGAAAAGAACAGGGAATTCCAGATGGCGAGTTTTATCATTATGATACTCCATGTACAATTGATAACCAAATTGTGTTATTATCCAAAGCTGGTTTTATAAATGTAGAAATGAATTGGAAAGTTGAAAATACTACTATCATTGTTGCCCAAAAATAATATATATTCCCTATAAAATGAGAATGGTATCAATTTGCTAATGTGCAATGTTTTTATTTAACATAACAATTAAAAAGTGAATAATTTACTGAAACGCCGTATTATTTTAAAAAATTTTACGACGTTTTTATATTTGTAAATCAAAGATATTATGAACTAAGTAATATAAAATGTTCTTTGAAAATTGAGTATTGCGGTGTAAAATGTAATTAATGTTAGTTAGTCCAGAATAGTTTAATATTATGAAATGAAAATTATTTGTATAGCACACAGATTACAGAAATAGAAGGTGAATTATAAATGGTGGTAAAGGCTATAGAAACAGAAGTATTGTATGTTAAAGATCTAAATACTAATTATGAGAACATTGTAAAAGGTGCACAATATCTAAAAAAAGGTGAAGTTGTTGCAATTCCAACGGAAACCGTTTATGGATTAGCTGCAGATGCTTTTAATGAAAATGCAGTAAAAAAGATATTTAAAGTTAAGGGAAGACCGCAAGACAATCCATTATTGGTACATATATATAAATTAGAACAAGTTTATGATATATGTAAAGATATTAATAAAAGTGCAGAGAAAGTATTTGATGCTTTCTGGCCGGGATCAGTAACTTTGATTTTCAATAAAAAGGATTGTATTTCAGATACAGTCAGTGCAGGAATGAAAACTGTGGGAATTAGATTTCCAAAAAGTGAGATAGCAAGAGCTATAATTAAAGAAAGTGGAACTCTACTAGTAGCTCCATCTGCAAATTTATCAGGGAAACCATCAACTACCAGTGCTGATCATTGTTATAATGACTTAAATGGAAAAATCCCTTGTATTTTGGACGGAGGTCCATGTTCAATTGGGTTAGAGTCAACAATTATAGACATGTCGACTCCGGATCCAGTACTTTTAAGACCTGGGGCTATAAGCTTAGATGATATACGTAAGGTAATTCCTAATCTTATATATAAAAAGAATTTATTAAGTGTTAAAGGAAATGAAATTCCGAAGGCTCCAGGAATGAAATATAGGCATTATGCGCCAGATGCACCAGTAACATTGGTTAAAGGAGATTATTCAAAAACATCTAAATGGATTAAAGAAAATGCAAATAAAAATAATGCTGTAATTTGTTTTCAGGAATTTTTAACAGATTTTAAAAATTATGAACATGTATATAGCCTAGGAAGTTTTGAAACGTTAAATGTAGCAGCACAAAAAACATTTGATTTACTTAGAAAATGTGATAAATTAAATGTAAGTCATATTTATGTACAAGCACCCAAAGACAATGGCTTGGGAAATTCTATAATAAATAGATTAGAAAAAGCAAGTGCAGGGGATGTTATTAATATATAAATTTCCGGTTTATTAAGTAAGTTTCTTATTTAATAATTTAACTATAAAAATCAAATAATTTACAATAGATACCCTTTCTTATTATTGTACACAATAAATGTAGATAAAAAATGGGGCCATAACCAATATAGCTCCATTTATGATCCCTGACCATTATATAACTCATCTACCACAATCCCGTTCTATATACACATACTGCATGTCCAGCCCTATGATATAATATATTTTAGATGTAAATTTATGGTTCATGATGTTATTTATATAAAGCAATGGATTAAAGAGAAATTCACAGTTGTAAATTTATGCGTCATAATCGTATAATATGAGACCATTTATAGAATCTCTATTTTTCTTTATAATTAATAGATTATGTTTCTAAAAACTTCAAAAGAGCATTTTTGTTTAATACGAGAATTTTTTTATATTTAGTATTAATCCATTGATATTGAGAGAATTTGTTTAAAGTTCTGCTTACCGTAACTCTACTTACACCTACAGCCTTTCCAATATCCTCATGGGTACAATAAATAGAACAATTAGTAGATAGACTCACATTTAGTAGATGTTGGGCAATTCTTTTCTCTGCTGGTAAAAATGAAATATTGTCAATTTCATTTGATAACATTCTTACCTTTTTCGATAGAAGCTCTATAAAATTCAAAGCAAGAAGTGGCTCTTTTTGAAAATATAACATAATGTCAGATTTATTAATATTGATGATTTCTGAATCTGAAAAAGTTTTTGCCGATGACATTCTTGGAAAGCCATCAAAAAAAGAAGCTTCTCCAAAAATTTCTCCCTTTTTATAAATTGCTAAAATTTTTTCTAAGCCATCTGTGGAATTTACAAAAGCTTCAACTCTTCCTTCTTTTAGGTAATAAAAATTCTTAGCAATTTCTCCTTGACGATAAATTATTTGATTATCTTTAAACATCTGTGCAGGTTTTGTCTTAAAAGTTTCAAACAATCTAGTAGGAATACCTATTTTATGGACTAAAAACAAATCCCATGTATTCAAGAAAAAACACCCCCATTTAGTAATTATTTTTTGATTGTATCATAGTTTACATTATTCATAAAAGTTTTATGTGATAATATAATAAAACAATTTATGGAGGTAGCAAAAAAATGAAATGGAATAGTAATCTATATGATAATAAACATTCTTTTGTAGCAGAATACGGTAAGTCTATGATTAATTTTGTAAATGTTGGAAAAGAGCAAAAAATTTTGGATTTAGGATGTGGTACAGGGGTATTAACAAATGAGCTGGCAAAAAACGGTGCAACTGTTATTGGAACAGATTTATCAAAAAATATGATTGGTAAGGCAAAATCTAATTATCCTAACTTAATCTTTCAAGTGGAGGATGCAACAAGTTTGCCTTTTAAAAATGAGTTTGATACTGTTTTTTCTAATGCGGTTTTTCATTGGATATCAAATCAAGAAAAATTGTTGCATTCTGTTTATACTTGTTTAAAAGATAATGGGACATTGATTTGTGAATTTGGAGCACAAAATAATATAAGTCAAATACAAACTGCTTTTGAAAAGGTAATAGAACAAAAGAGATATTCTTATTGTTCACCATTCTTTTTTCCTTCAAAGGAAGAATATAAGTTATTATTAGATCAAGCTGGTTTTGAAGTAAAACATATCATTGAATATGATAGACCAACACCACTTGCTGATGAGGAAAAAGGACTACGTAACTGGATTTGTCAATTCTTTGCAAGTGATTTACTAGAATTTTCAGATGAACAAAAGGAGCAAATATTACTTGAAACAGAAAAACTTTGCAAAAATAGCATATGGAAAAACAACCAATGGGTAGCGGATTACAGGCGTATTCAAATTATTGCAGTTAAAAATAAAAACAATCGTACCAAATGAACATAATAGGTAATTATATTTTTTTAGTTCGGAATGTTCTTATTATACGAAATAAATATAGATCATAAATGGAGATATAACCAACATAGCTCCATTTATGATCCCTGACCATTATATAACTTATTTGCCACAGTATTAGCAGATTGCTCTATGTACGTTCATGCCTATCTTATGCACATAACTTATTGTCAATATGTGTTTAATTTCATGTATAAAAATTTTGTCCTGAGATTTATTTTATTATGGAATTTATATACCAAATATTTACAAAAATCAAAATTAATTTTCTTATTTTTAATTTTTTTGTAATATATAGAAGGAAAATCTAAATTATTGTAGAAATTATAAATTAAAACATTATAGGAGGTATATGAAAATGAAAAATTTAAAAGAAAGTGTTTTAAAGAAAAGTATGAAAGTGTTAGGTTATCTGTCTTTATTTTTAGCAACTTTGGTTATAACTCCAACATCTACAATATACAGTCACCAACCAAAGTGCCCTGATGACTTATTAAATTAGTAGTTACCTGATAATTAAGTTTTTTATAAATGTTTTGGTTAAAAATGATGCAGAAAGCATAAAAGCTTAATTTGTAATTTAAAACATTTATAAAAAGTTAATTTTTTGGAGTAAAGGAGATATTGTATGGTTATTGCTATAAGAGAAATAGTATTAGATAGTATAGAAGCATTACTTCTTTTAGTCATTTTTGAAGCACTGTATGATAAGAAAAAGTTTCTAATACAGAATAAAATTAGAGCAGGGTTATTTTGTATATTGTTTGTTTTTGCGACTTATTGGAGTACATTTCATATCGTGACAGTCTATCATACATTGCTAATCGTAGTGTTTGATATTTTATTACTTGCTTTTATTACCAAAATAGGGATCTTTAATTCTACGGTTATAGTTTCTTTGTTTATTACGATAATTTTGTCTACAGAAACTTTTATTCAAATTATTGAAATGCTTGTATTTAACCTAAATTCAATCAAATCTTTTTAAATTCTAGATATTTGGCCATATTTTTAGTAACATGTAAGATATTACAGATACTTATTGTAGCATTAATCTATAAGTTTAACTCGTATTTTACTAGGCTTAGATTGTTTGAAAAAGAGGGGGCCATTTTTGCTAATTTAATACTTGAATTAGGAGTATTTACTCTCTTTATAGTTTGTGTTAACTATGGTATTTTCAAAATAAAATATATTTTAACATACAATTTTTTTATTTTTTTTATTTACTTTGTATTTTTAATAGGAAAATTTAGGAGTCTAAAGGAAAAACAAATACTTATAAATATAAATGCCAAGTATAAAGTTCAAGAAAGTCAGATTAAAAATATGGAAGAAATAATTAGTATAATAAGACAGGAAAAACATGATTTTGTGAACCATATCAATGTTATACAAGGACTGTGTATGTTAAATAAGCCTAACACTGTTGAAAGAATAAATAATTATGTGTTGAAAATTTCAGATACCATGCAGTCTTCCTTTAAGTATTTAGATACAGGCAATGATTACATAGACGGATTATTATCTGTCAAAAACAACTATGCTGTAAAAAATAACATAAATTTTGAAGTAATGATAGACGAATCGTTTGATTTGATAAAAGTTAGACAGGATGAATTAATAAGTATAATAAGCAACTTGGTGGACAATGCATTTGAAGCGTTTCAATCTAAGTTATATACTGATGATAAGGAGATAGCTGTCAGCACTTTTAGAGAACATGAAGATTTTTGTATTCAAGTAGCTGATAATGGGGATGTCATTCCAGAAGACATGATAAAAAAGATTTTTGATAGAGGATTTTCCACAAAAACAACTAAGAAGAGTGACCACGGTTTTGGATTGTATATTATTAAACAATTAGTTGAAGAAAACAATGGAAGAATATACGTGGAAAGCAGTCCTGAAATTACTAAATTTTTAGTGAAATTTAAGATAAAAGGATAGATTTATAAGCTCTAAAATAAGAAATTTTTGAAATGCATCCACAATTTTCTAATCTAAAACTAAAAACAGAGCTGTAACCCAATATAGCTCTGTTTTTATATATTCGAGGGCGTAGATTAGTACCTAAAGCTTATGTACTATTTTGTTTTATTGTTACTCAGAGCTATTCCTAAAGCAGCGCCAATTGATATTCCTAAAGCAAGATTATTGAATAATACTCCAAATGAAATACCTAAACTTATTCCAACAGCTAAATAATCATAGCTTTTTTTATTTGTCTTTTTATTCTGTTCCATAAATAAATTCCTTTCTCGATAAATCAGTTGTCCTATTTATTAAATTTGTACTTAACTAATTTTTCGTTGACTCCGATAAAAGTTCAGCTACAAACTTGTTTGCTTCATTTTCAATTCTCCCCCTGGTGAACAACGTATTTTCCTATCAATGTCAACTAAATTGTTTCATATTATTTTCAAGCTGTGAAAGTTGAGTTAATTATATTTTATCATTATTGTTTAAAGATAAGAAGGGTGGTTATAATTTAGATATGTAAATAATAATGAAGAGAGGAAAATAAAGTGTTTCCTGTAGAATTAAAGAATATAAATATAGAAGACATTTCTCTGGAAATGGATGTAATAAAAAAAATACCTGAAGAAATAGCCAGGGATAATTGTTTAATAGCTTTAAAAATGAAAGAAAATAAATTATTTATAGCCGTAGATAAAGTACCAAATTTTACTTTAATTGAGGAACTAAAATTTATATTGGGAAAAGAACTTGAATTTTTTAGGACTAGTAGGAAAGTTATATTTAAGTTGATAAATAAGTACTACTGCAAACAAAATTTAAATCATGCATTAAATGACATAAAGTTAAAAGAGAATATTCCAGAATTAATTGCGAGTCCACTTCAAGATAAATATAAATTTCAAGGTTCTCCAGTTATAAAGGCAGCTAATTACATAATTGACAAGGCTATAGATGAAAGAGCTAGTGATTTGCATATAGAACCATTTGAAAATGGTGTCACCATAAGGATGAGGGTAGATGGAATTATGAGGGAATATATTAAAATATCGAAGTATATCTATCCTCTTTTGTGTACTAGAATAAAGATAATGGCAGAGCTTGATATAGCAGAAAAGAGAATACCCCAAGATGGAAAGATAAAGTATGTTAAACAAAATCTAAACTATGATTTAAGGGTGTCTACTCTTCCTACTATATATGGTGAAAAAGTAGTTTTAAGAATTTTATATAGGGATGAAAATATAAAAGACATGACTGCACTTGGATTTTCAAGAGAAAGTGAAGATAAAATAAAAAGAATGCTATGTTGTGATCATGGACTTCTTATAGCTGTTGGACCAACTGCTCGCAGAACAAAAATGCGATAAATTTTCTTCGTACAAGCTATCATTTAGTTTTTTTTTGATCCAAAAATATTAATATCAGCTTCTTGTTTATCTCCGTCCCAGTATATAGAATCTACCAGAGTAGAAATTAAATATTTTTTCAATTTAATATCACTTGTATCAATTATATCATTAAATTGTCTTGCAGTTCTAAGCATTAAGTCAATATCAAGACTTTTTTCTTGAGAATTATCTAATTGCAGATCTAGTACCGCTAACTTATTTTTCAATTCCTTATTTTTTCTATCGAGCCTTTCAATTTCTTTCATTATGTAGTCAGCTGCAGCGCTATTTTGATTTTTAGATAATTGCTTAACTAAGTTATTTATAGAGTCCTCATTTGTAGATATTTCTTTTTTTATATTTTTAGACTTGTCTTCAGATTCAGTGACAGCGACTTCATTTTTAAAATCGTGTAATTGTTTGGATAATAATCCTTCATCAGCAGTAAGTTCTTTTAAACGAGATACAACAAAGGCATCTAATTTAGTTCCATTTGCGTTTTTATTATTGCATCTTGTGACATTAGAAAATTTTTTTAAAGTGCAAGCATAGTAATAATGTTTTGTGCCGTCTTTTTTCTTAGATCCATATACAATACTCATTCTTCTACCACACTTTTTGCATTTTAATAATCCGGTTAATAGAGCCACATTAGATTTCCCTAATGCAGGTGTAATTTTACTATTTGTATCAAGCTGTGACTGTATTTTTAGCCATTCATCTGAATCGATGATTCCATTGTGTTTTGCTATAGCTGCTATCCATTCATTTTTATCTTTTTGTTTTCTGTTTTTCGCAACTTTATTATAAACTAGTAGTCCATGTTTTCCATCTGCATCTCCAGCAATAGTTATATTTTTACTTTGAAGATATTCCATAACTTTATCATCAGCTCTAACATAGACAGGGTTCCTTAAAACACGGTGTATAACGGAGGAGGACAAATCTTTATTTTTTAAACTTGTTATATTGTTTTGCAAAAAATATTTTCTGACTTGGTGAGTTGACCCTAATTCTATGTATTTTTTATATATAAGTTTTACAAAGTCTAAATCTTCTTTTATAGGAGAGAGCTTATGCATGGATTTTTGTTTCATTTCAGCGTCATAGTAAATCACTTTTTCTGATTTAAATCCCATAGGAGGAGGCCCACCTAACCAACGGCCTGTTTTTGCCAGTTCAATCATATTATCGCGTACACGTTCAGCAATGGTTTCACGCTCTAATTGTGCGAATACAGAGGCTATATATACCATAGCCTTACCCATAGGAGTACTTGTGTCAAACTGTTCCTTTATGCTTATAAAAGATATATTATGCTGCTGTAGTAGTTCAAGAGTTGTAGAAAAGTCAGCAACATTTCTACTTACACGGTCAAGTCTATAACATACTAAAGCATCAAATTTCTCATTCTTTGCATCTTTTATCATTTGCTGAAATTGAGGCCTGTCTACATTCCCTCCACTAAAACCTTCGTCCTCATAAATTATAAATTCAATTTCTTCATCAAAATTTTTATTGCAGTATTCTTTACACATTTCAATCTGATTTTCTATAGATTCACCTTTAGCAGTGAATTTTGATTTCCTGCTGTATATTGCTGCTTTCATTAGTAAATACCCCCAATATTAGTATTTAATAAGTTAATTTTAGCAAACACATGTTTGTGTGTCAAAATTGATTATATGGAGAAATTCTATATAAAATATTATCTTTTATGTAAAACAATATACTTTGAGAAGCATATAAGGAATACAGTAAAATAATTAAAGCGTCAATTGGATAGCTAATGAAATGTATGGATGGGGTAGGAGTAGCACTTATAGGAGAAGAAAAGGGGTTATAAATTATATATGTGAGTTAGTGGTGGTCAATATGACTATACTTAAAGCTATTTGAAGAATAAGGGGTTCGTATAGTACGAAGTCATTTATTTTGGGTAAAAATTAGAACAATATAAAGATATATGAATATAAAGATATGAAAAAATAGGTCACATAATGACGAACGATAATTAAGGAATATTGCATATATCTGTAGTATATTTAAAGAGGAGGCGATGGTAAAATGTTTTTTATTGTTAAATCTATTGATGATAAGAATAAATTAATTGCAACATTTGACGAAAAGTAATATGAATATTTAGGTGATAAAGAAATAATTTATAATAAAAGTGACAGAAAAAATGATAAAGTTTTTGATGTGAATGAAGTAAAGAAGGGTATTTCTAACAAACGGTATGAAGAAAACTTTTTTATATTTATGGAACTGTTTCAGTATGAGTTATTTAAAATAAGTCATTCTTGTAAAGGAACATTTGAACAGAAAGGAATTTATCCAGCTGAAGTGTTCGAAAGTAAAGGTGGAGCACATTTAATTAAAAAGAAAGAAGCAGATAAAATTATAAATTTAGCTTGCGATAAATTCTACTTAGATAATGAATCTTCGGAATTAGTAAAAAATTTTGTTTATAGTGGATTAGGTAATGATGAAGATCCTAATGTAGAATTTTTTGATTTACCATATAATGGGTATACTAATGCAGTAATAAAGTATACTAGTAAAAATAATAAAATTTTTATTAGTTCAATTAAATTTAATCTTTTTTGGAAGTATAACAGCATTGAAGAAAAATATTCTTATAAGTTTGACAATATTAGCAACTTTGAAAAGAAATGTGAAGAACTAACAGGATTGACTAGTAATAATTTAAAATTTGAACAGATAGAATAAAATATAAAAGATAAATTAAATGGAGAGTTTGAAAGGTAAGAGAATAATATAAATAAAAAGCCATAACTTGAAGAAGTTACTGAAATATTAAATTCACAACTTACTGATAGGTAAAGGATTTTGTTCGTTGAATACCCAATAAAAAAATTGATGTAGAATTATATCATTGTAAAATTATAAGGAATATATGAATTTAATTAGGGGATATCTGAAAACTAAGTATTTATCAATAATTAAGTTTTAGATACAATAATATAAAAAAACTTGGAGGTAAACTTATGGCACAAAAGTGTTATTAAATATCAGGTTAACAAAAGGATTAAATAAGGAACTTATTTCCTGATTCAAAAAAGGAAGATCTTCAAAATATAACAGGATTATCTTTAATGCTATACTGTGGATTGCAAGGAGTGGAATAGCATGGGTGATTTGCTAGGATACTTTGGATTATGGAAAACAGCATACAGTCGTTTTGTAAAGGTATGATTGATGATAACATTCTATTAGTAATTTTTAAAGAACTAATCTCAGAAACAAATTACGAAAATTAATAAAGTTAGAGACTATATATGAGAAATGTTATTTAGCTAAATATTTTTTAATAATAAAAATGCGTATAAAAAGTAACATATATGTTATAATATTAATAATATATAATATAAATAAAACAAATATGTTAAGGAGGCATTTACATGAACAAGGAGGTATTAGCTAAAATTGGTAAAAAACTTAAAGAAGCACGTAATAATATTGGTTTAACTCAGGAGGAGGTTGCAAAAGCTGTTAATTTAAATAAAGGCCAAATATCATATTATGAAAATGCTACGAGAGAAATAACTATAACTGCACTTGAAAAATTGGCTAATTTATATGGTTATAAACTAGATTATTTTTTATCAAATGAGGATACGACTGAATCGCAAATTAGCATAGCATTTAGAGCTGATGAAGTTTGCGGTGATGACATTAAAATTGTTGCATTTGCAGAAAAGTTTTTAAATAATCTTTTAGATATGAAGCAATTGCAAGGGAAGTGATATTGTGTTAAACAATATAGATATAATAAACAAAGCAAGTGAAACAAGAAATAATCTTGGCATAGGTAGTTATGAAAGTGTGAATATATTTAAAGTATTAAAAGATATGGAAAATATATCTGTAATAATAACTGAGATAGGGGAAAAGATATCAGGGTTTTTTATTAAAAAAAAGGAACTTGGTTTAGTAGTTATTAATTCTAGCAAAAGTCTTGGACATCAACATTTTACAGCGGCACATGAGTATTACCATATAAAGTATGATACAAATATGACTAGTGCAGTATGTACTATACAGAATTTTAATGAATCACCTATAGAGAAGAAAGCAAATGAGTTTGCTGCTATGTTTTTAGTACCAGATGATGCACTTAGATATATGGCAGAAAAGAGAATAAAAAATAATGAAATTACATTAGATGATGTAATTTTTTTAGAAAATTATTTTGGAGTTAGTCATAGAGTAATGTTAATACGATTAAAAGCTATTAATTTAATAACAGATAGGGAAGCTTCTAGTTATAGTAAAGGCATTATAAAAAATGCAAAACAACTTGGATATGAAATTGATTTATATAAGAATACAGTTGATAAAGGTACACAGGTTTTATCAGAGTATGCTGAAATAGCTAAAACACTTTTAGATTCTCAGAAAATTACCTATGGTAAATATGAAGAATTGTTGTTAGATGCAGGACTAATTGATATTATATATGGGGATGATAACGATGGGGAAATTCAAAATGAACTTGAAGATGCCGATAGTTTTTGATAATGATTGCATATCATCATTTTCATGGATCCATAGAATTGATTTAATTAATAATCTTTTTAAACATCAGATTATTATTCCTGAACCTGTTTATGGTGAATTAGAGAAAATGAGAACATCTAAGTTTTCGTATGTATTCAGTGATATTAAAAAAGAAATAGATAACCAAAATTTTGAATATAAAGAAATAAAAATTACTGATAGTATCTTTACTGAGTACTTACAATTAACAACGTCTTTACAGAATAGAGAGTGGATTGGTAAAGGGGAGGCATCGGCAATAGTTATTGCTAAAGATTTGGGAGGAACTCTTGCGAGCAATAACTTAAGGGATGTACTCCCACATATAAAAAATGGACAACCACCTTTAATATGTACAGAAGAAATATTGTTTTATTGTTATAAGATGGGATTCATAAAAAGTGAAGATGGTGAAGAAATATGGAATGAGATGAAATCTAAAAAAAGGAAGTTGCCTAAATACGATTTTAATGAAGTTATACGGAGACATGAAAAATAACTATATTACAAGTTTAATAAAGATTTGTCACTTTTGCTACATATAGTTTAGCATAAATAGAATGGGCAGATATATATAATTTAGCTACATTTAAAGTTCAATGAATATATATAAAATAATATGTAAGAGTAATGATCTTATAATCTTACTATATTGCTAAGTATAATAAAATTGATTATATGATCAATGTGTAAAACGTGAATATGTGAAATTAAAATGATGTGCTGTAAGATAATATTTATAGATTAAAATATGGATCTAAAGAAGACAGTATACTTTTTATAATATCTATACAGATATAATTTGCCCCCTATAGTTTGGAATAAATAAGTATGGACAGGCATATACTAAAAAATCAAATGTCTATATATTAAAAATTGGGGAATACTTTCATTGAAAATTGAGTCCATGAAAAAGCCTGTAAAATGCAGCTTCCTATGATAAAATCAAAATGCCACAGGAAGCTATATTTTATTTATTTGGTAATTTGTTGGTATCTTGCATTCCATTTACGATATATTGTGTGGATTTCAATTTTAATATCTTTGATATGTCTCCATGTAATATGAATAATTTTCCAGTGGAAGTTTTCTTATTAAAATCAAATATTCTGTATAAATAATAATTTCCACTATTTAATTCAGAAAATTTAACCTCATTTGATGATATCATGAAAGGGGTTAACTTGTCTTTGGTAGTAGTTTTTACTTCAATAAATTTCTTGGTACCATCAATTTCAAAAGATAAAATATCATATCCATCACCATCATGTTCTTTTGCAACGTGTTCTATTTTTTTAGATAAATCTTTTCTTCCATTAGCAATTAAGCTTTCTTTTTCATATTTTACAACCATTAATTCACCAGCAAAACCAAGCTTTTTTTGATTTTTAGCTTTTAATATGAAATTTGTCTTTCTAGTTTTAAATTCATGATTATCATCTTTAGAATAAAAGTCTAGAGGAGGATCATCTTCAATCAATACAGAAGATTTTTCAAAATTTTCAATGGTGTCTTCAATATCATTTAAATCTTCTTCAGAATTTTTATTATCAAGAAAGCCTAAATTGAAGTCAACGATAAGAGAATTATTTGTTTTCTCTATAGAATTATCTTTAAGCTTACCCTTTAATTCTCTATAGACTCCTAGCAAATTTCTTAAATCATTTATAAGTTCTGAATTAGTAGGAATATTTCCTGATTCGTAGAATTTGCCGCAGATATGCCCTAATTCATATCCTTCTGCTAGGTCAGAATTTTTACTAATTCCATTTAAATTAATTGGTTCGAAAGAAAAATCTGATAATGTAGATGATAATATATTTTTCCAAGCATTTGATACTAATTTGATTTTTTCTCTTCCATCTTTTATTCCATACTTGTTTTTAAAATAAGTCCATCCTTGATTTAATGATAAATAAACACCACTCATATCTGCGCAAAATAAGTATACTATATAATATCCTTTGGTTGCCATCGTTGTAATGTTTTTGTCGAATATTGCAATCCAAGGTACGTCAGCCCATCCACCTTGTCCGGCTGAACCCTTAAATTTATACTTTGAGGTATCAATATTAGATTTAATATGAATTTTTTCTAGTGCATCTTCACGTATATAATCAGCTAATTTATTTCCTTTTAAATTTTCATTTTTAGCTTTAAGATAATTTTGGAGTATATAATTAAATGTTTGCTGCATAATATAATCCCACCTTTTTAGAATATATTTCTACATAAATTTTCTAATTCCTTCAAAATTATTAAAAAATATCACATGTGGAAATATATGTAGAAAAATAAGTAAATATGTGGTAAAATATTAATAAATATATTTAAATCTCATGATACAGAGATAATGTTATATTTTTAATAAATAATTATTAGAGCTGAGAGTATGGGGGATTTACTATAAGAATTTCTGTATTTTTGAGTTATCCAAAACCTTATATGAAAGAGCAAGAAGAGTTTATTAGTGAGTTAATAAAAAAATTAAGTAATGATGGCTTTGAGACAAGAATAATTTAAAAAACAAAAATAGTTTATTTAAGTATTATATTATTTAAATTTTGAAATATTTTTATACATTAAAAATAATATTACATATATGTGAAATTTTAACATATAAAAGATAAATGTGGGGGGAACAAATATGAGTAGAACAGTATATTTTGCAAAGGTTAATGTTAATTCAAAAAGTACATACAAAGTTTATAAAAAAGAAGTGGATATTAGTAACATTATGTTAGAGTTAGCTTCAAAAATTAAAAATAATATTAAGTACGTACGCGAAATAGAGAAAATAGTAGATGGGGAAACTTTCATAACGAATCAAGAGTTTGCAATTTCAGGTGTAAGTAGGATTGAAGTGGATTCAGAATTAATGATAGTAGGAGGGGTAATAAAGACAGCTAAAGTATTTATAAATAATGTTAACAAAAGTACTGGTAAAAAAACAACTACATCGGTTAATAGTGATGAAGTGATTAATTTTTGTTTTTATCCTAATAAGGAAGTAGTAGCATATTATTGTCCACTCAAATTTGGAAATAAAGAGTTTATTCCTGTATTTGAAAATTTAATTAATAATGCTTTTAAAGAGGAACATTTTACTGTTTCAACAATAACTAATGGGCTTTCTTTAGATAATATTAAAGAAAGTCTTAGAAAAATAAAAAATATTAAAGAATTACATATAAGCATAATACCACCAAACCCGAATGGTAAAACTAAAAAAGCTTTACAACAGGATGCAGAAAGTAAGATAAAATCTTTTGAACAAGGAAGGATCACAGAAAGAAGCACTATATTTAAATCGAGTTATGAAGAGGGGTTAGATACGGATTCTGAAGAAATAAGTAAACATATAGATGATGCTACTGCAATACATTCAAAAATAAATGTGAAAGAGGCAACAAAAAATGGATATGTGAATATTATTGCGACAAATGAAAAAGGAACGATTTTTAATACAAATAATAAAAAGGTTGTTAAACATAGAATGGATGATGAAATTGTAGGTGATAATAATTTTGCTAGTTTTTGCAAGAATGTTATTGAGAAAATATTATAATTAACCTTGGAGGTTAGTATGGTTAGAGAAATGATTAAAAACAGAAAGTATAAAGATTTTTATTCTTTTGAAGAGCCTGAATGTAAAATTGCATTAATATTGACAATAGTTATTATAGTAATAGGTAATTGTATCAAATTATTTGAAAATTTTAATGCATTTAGACTAGCATTACAGAATATATCTATATATGTAGCATCTGGATTATTAGCTATGATAGGAGTTATATTAACAGGGATAGCATTAATGCTTGGCTTATTAGATAAAAAATTTAGAAATAGTATAAAAGATGTTAAAGGAGATCCAATTAAAGAAATAATGTTGAGCTTTGAATTTATAACAATAAATATTGGTTTAGCTAGTATAGTTTTTTTTTGCATACATCTGGGATTATTTATACCATTTAATATACCTAAATATACTTGTTATAAAATTATTTTTTATAGTATATCATTTTTAATCATTTATTATTTTATATTTATAGTGTTTTACATTATAGCATTAATATCTAATAGTATAGATTTATTTTTTATTAAAGGAATGTATGAAAGTGTTGAAATAAAGGATAAAAGTTTATATGATTATGCTAATGAAATACGTATAGACTATTTACTTGGAAAGTTTATTAAACAAGAAAATCAGAATGTTTTACAAAAATTTACTGATAAAAATAATATAAATTCAAATGAAGATATTATTAGGGAGTTAGATTACATAATTGATAAAACAGAAGGGATTAATATTGAAAAAAAATGTTTGATTAAGAATTATTTTAGGCAATATTATAGTTAAAATGGGCAATAAAACTGTTTTAATAACGATTTAGAGGGGTTTTTACAATGAAAATAATTGAAGGTGAATACATATTTACAGACGATGCTACTCGGATTAAATTAGATGAGGTTTGCAGCCTGTTAAGGCAATCTCATTGGGCTAAAAATCGACCTGCTGAAATCATTGCTAAAACAATTGAAACTTCACTTTGTTTTGCAATTTATCACAATGATATACAAATTGGGTTTGCAAGAGTTATAAGTGATTATGCTGTCTACAGTCTAATATTAGATGTAATTATTGATGAAAAATATAGGAGTAATGGCTTAGGAAAAAAACTAATTGAATTTATAAACAACTATCCAAGTATAAAAGATACAAGTAAAGTTCTTTGGACAAAATATGCTGAAAGATTATATTTGAAATGCGGATTTAAAGAAGAAGATTTTTATAAATTTATGTTTAATAGACCTTAATTAAATACCGTTGTGACGAAATATTCTTATTATACGAAATAAATATAGATAAAAAATGGGGCTATAGCCTAACATGGCTCCATTTATGATCCCTGACAATTATATAACTTACTTTTCATAATATCAGCATCCCGTGCTATATATGTATGCTATATGTCCAGCCTTATGATATAATATATTTTAGGTATAAGTTTACAGCTCATGATGCTATTTATATAAAGCAATGGATTAAAGAGAAATTCACAGTTGTAAATTATGATGTATTAAGTAAAAAGGCAATAATGCCTTTTCTATTTTATCTTGATGTATGAAAATTATAATAACCATACATTCTTTTTATTGTTTTATAGTATTTGTATTACTGAAATGAAAATAGATAGTATATTAAGTTAATGTTATAATTGTATATATATGTATTATGATATATAGGGGGGTATAATGCGTAAAGTAGGATATATTGTTAGAGCATATATTGCGGGTATCTTTATGTGTATTTTAGGTTATTTTGAAAGAGAATTTCTTCATAAAACAATTATTAAATGCAAATCTTGCAACCAAAAAATTAAGGTTCCTACATACTATAAAAAAATTATTGTAACATGCCCAAGATGTAAAACTCAGTTTCCATACAAGTATCATTTAACGATAAAAAGAGTCATTGGTATTCTATTATTAATAATAATTGGACTACCTTTTGCTACATTGATAGCATATGCAGGGAATCAATCAAGCTTGATGGATTCATATATGTTTTTTATAATTCCTTATAGTGCTATGTTTTTGGGGATTTTAGCAAGTATTGGGTTCATGTCAATTTTAATCTTATTAGTAGACATGAATATACACTTTCCAAAAATATCTTTAGCTGTATTGCTAATGGTAATATCTTTGTCATCATTTTGGTTAAGTGAATACATTTCTTATCATCATCAAACTTTAACAGTTAATTATGTGACTAAAGACCAATACGGTAATGAAGTAAGTAGACATGCTAATAAAGAAGCGATTGATAAATATTATTCGTTTTCTCAGTATATTATAAAATCATCAAAAAAGAAAGAAACTAGAGTGGCTGGACAATGGGGTAAAACACCTATACTTTCTGCACCTCAGGAGCAAGACTTAGGTACTTATGGAATTGTATTATTTATACTTAAGCAAGTAGGTTTTACAATACCAATTCCTATCATATGGTATATTACGTATCGGTCAAAGAAAAATAAATTAAAATCAGCTTATTAGACGAAAGAGTTATGTCACAACATTCTTATTACACGAAAAAATATAAAAAATGGGGCTATAACCAATATAGGTTCTTTCTGAGTTTTGGGTATTTACATTAAATCAAGTATCATAAGATACTTGATTTTTTTGCTATTGTTATTATTATATTTGGGTATTTTGATAAAATAATGGTATGGAAGAAGGTGCTGAAAATGAAATACAAAACTATTGGTGATTTTTCTTTTTTGCTGGATGACAATCATTTTGTCTATAATTATACAGAAGATGAAAACACCTTAGATATTTACGTCAAATCAAAACCACACAGTTGCTGTTGCCCTGAATGTGGTTCAGAAAGCAGACAGTTACATGCTACTTATGAAAGGACTCTACAGGATACTCCAATTCATTGCAAACAGACATTTCTTCATGCAAATGTTTACAAGTATGAATGTCTGAATCCTGCTTGCAACCGCAGAATATTTATGGAAAAACTACCTTTTGCAAAGTTATCACAGGTAAGAACTGATGCACTGAATTCTTTGATTCTTGGTGTGTCAATGTTTTTAAGCAACGAAGGTGCAAGCAAGGTTCTTGCACTACTTGGAGTAAAAATCAGTAATGATACTATACAACGACTGTATGACAGTATAGAATTCGTAGATGATCCAGATGTGAAAGCAATAGGTGTGGATGATGTTGCTATACGAAAAGGTCAAACTTATGCGACTGCTATTTATGATCTAAAAGGCCATCATCTAATTGCTCTCTTAGAAGGTAGAGATGGACAACCTTTGAGAGAGTGGCTAAAACAGCATAAGAAAGTAAAATTGGTCGCAAGAGACCGTGCCAGTGCCTATGCATCTGCCATTAGCGAGATACTTCCGGAATGCATTCAGGTGGCAGACCGGTTTCATCTGCTTCAAAATCTCCTTGATCGGATGAAAGATATTTTTAAAGAAGATATGCCGGCAAAAATATTTATACGTAATGATGAAATATTGGATAAAGCCCCAGAAAAAGTTTTAAAGAAAAAAATGCCGAATGAGAAAATGATAGAGTCGTTTGACTATGATAATTCTGTTCCACGAACCCCTAACGGAACAGAAATTAAGTTCGATAACAAAAAACATGATCTGAATTCACCACAATATCGGGCACATGCTGAAAGCAGGAAAAAAAACAGCGATTGATCTGTCAGATCCAGGAATACTGGAGAAATCTCAAAAATAAAAGAATCAAACTTGTTTCAGAAGAATTTCAAATATCCAAATTAACAGCAAAAAAATATATCAACATGACTGAGGAGGAAATCCAAAAACTTAACAATCCAGCTAATTATAAGAAAAGAACAACGATAATGGATGAATATATCAATATCATCTTCAAGATGCAGCGTGACGGAATCAATGATGACCTGATTTATTTTTATATTTTGAAACATGGATATAGTGGAAATCAAAAATCATTATGGAACTATATCTATTGCATTGAAAAAAACAACTTTCCAGATAGAACTCCAATGAACCCCAAGTGCCTTATAGAATGGAGTTATCCTGATGATGTCATTATTATAAAAAGAAATAGTCTGTTAAAATATCTGCTTACAAAGAATCCAAAAACAAAAAAAGATGAGACTATAGGAAAATATATTAATGAACTTATTGAAAAATACAGAGATTCATCAATAGCTTCTTTTTGCAATGGTATAGAAAGAGATATTGCCCCGATCAAGAATGCAATATCTCTAAAAGTAAGTTCAGGATTTGTTGAAGGAAACAACAACAAATTCAAACTTATCAAACGTATTGTATACGGAAAATCTGGATTAGTCAATCTGGCAAAAAAATGTTTTTTGGCATTTCTCTCTAAAAGGCCATCGTTTAATCTTGTTGACTTAATCTAAAAAGAATGGCTATTCGCATCCGAATAGCCATTCTTTTTAAGTGATTGATGTATCCAAAACTCAGAAAGAACCCCAATATAGCTCCATTTACAATTTCTATCCATTATATAACATGTATGTCACAAAACATAAACATCCATGTCCTATATATGTACGTTATGTAATACTACTTTGTTTTATTGTTACTTAAAGCTATTCCTAAAGCAGCGCCAATTGATATTCCTAAAGCAAGATTATTGAATAATACTCCAAATGAAATACCCAAACTTATTCCAATAGCTAAATAATCATAACCTTTTTTATTTGTCTTTTTATTCTGTTCCATAAATAAATTCCTTTCTCAATAAATCAATTAATTCTATTTATTAAATTTATATTTAATCAGTTGTTCAGGAACGCCATAATAATTAGCTAATTGATTTATACATATATTCTTTAGATAACACTTGTCAATATCCTTTTCGTCTATCAGCAATTCAGCTGCAAATTTATTGGCTTCTATTTCAACTTTGCCTCTAGGGAAAAGAGTATATTCGTGGATATATGAAGTCTGATTTGTAGAGTGGAGTAAAGCATGTCCTAGTTCATGTGCCAATACCAATCTTTGAACTAATTCAGTTAAATTTGAATTTATTACAATGAATTTATTACCAAGCTCTTTTTTAAAAAATCCCATAGTTTTTTTAAAAGGCCTTTTTATAATTGAAATGTTTAATTCTTTAGCAAGTATTTCAGGGTTTCTTGTACCATGCTTTTGTATTAAATGTTTAACTCTTGCATGAATATTTATCACTGGATCACCTACTTATCTTTTGGGGATTTCCTTTTATTCATTGCTTTGGCCTTCCAAAAAATTTCATTCATGGTATCAAGTATTTCCTTTTTATCTTCTTCATCAAATTCATCATCCATAAAGAAAGCCTCATTAGCTTTTTTCATATGTTCTAGATATTGTTTTTTATCGTGTGAAGTGACTTTATATTTATCTGAGTATTCTTGTGGAATATTAATTTTAGGTTCTTTGGTATCAGTAAGTCCCATTAAATAATCAAGAGAAACGCCAAAATATTCAGCCATTTTTTTCTTAACAGTATCACTAGGAATTCTTTTATCTGATTCATATTGAGATAATGTAGTGTTGCCTATATTAAGTATCTTAGATAATTCTAATTGACTTATTGATTTTTCTTCACGCAGATTTCGTATTCTATTACCTAATGTATAGTTTTTCATTTTGTTAACTTCCTTTCACAATTAGTGAACTTAAGCTTATTATACCAAATAGATTTTTATAAAACATACTTTTTCACAATTTGAGAAAATGATATTGACTTTTGCAAATTGTGAATATATAATATAAATAAAGATTTTGCTTATTGTGAAATAGAGGAGGTGATTAGAATGAACAATAAAATGAAATTTTATAGGCAAAAAAATAACTTAACTCAAGAAGAAACAGCTAAACAGTTAGGAATATCAGTAAGCGCCTATAATATGATAGAAAATGGCAATAGAGGTATTTCTTTATTGAGAGCAAAACAATTAGAAAAAATATTTAATGTTTCAATAGATGAAATTTTTTTTAACAATAACTTTCACAATGAGCAAAACAAGCAAAGAAAACAAAAGGAGATAGCAAGCTAATGGACAATTTAAATTTACTTTCAAATGTTAAAGAGATTAAAGAAGTTAAAGATATTCACTTAGTTAATTCTCTTATAGAAAGAGATTGGATACTACTAAGGATAATATCCAATCAGGACACAATTATTTTTGTTCTTGGGAGAATTCATTACGATACTTGTCAGCAATAGAGTCAATACCATGACGAGGGAAACCAAGTATCATTGAATAACGATCATAAATAGCAGTTGAAGTATTGCTTTTATCAACGCCCTCTTCACAAATATGTGTTACAGCACCAATTTTAAGTAAAACCCATCCTTTTGAAAGTAATTTATTTACTTCTTCAATGGTGTACAATTCACCTATTTTGGGTGTACAAGGGTCAACTATAACATCTTTTAAAAGAGAAATGTCTTGTAAATTAATCATAGCTTATCACCACCTTTTAGTGATGATAAAATTCTACAAAATATATAAAAATCCTTTAATATATTAATTTTAACAACAAAAGGAAGTGAAATGAATGCCAAGAAAAGCTACGAAGGCAGCAGGAAATGTATATTATAAAGCACGAATTGAAGCTGCTAATACTAATGACAAATTAAACAGCAGGGAAGGAGCTGCAGAAATAATTGGGATTGATAGGACAAGGCTAGCACGAATAGAGCTTGACAGTATTTGTGCATATCCAGAAGAAATTTTGATGATGGCTGATGTTTATAATGCTCCTGAATTAGAAAATTATTTTTGTTGTGAACAATGTCCTATAGGTAAACATAGTGTTTCACACATTGAGGTTTTAGAAATAGATAGAATTACAATTCAAATTATATCTTCACTAGAAAATATTAATGGTGTCAAAAAGGAATTGTTAGATATTACGGAAGGCGGAATTATTACAGAAGATGAAAAACCAAAATTAGAACATGTTGTTAAAGCACTAGATAAAATTGCAATCGGATCTCGAGAACTAAAACTTTGGATTCAGAAAAATTTTAGATAGAAAGGAGACAGTAGGAAGTGGCACGTGAAATAACAGGAACAGTTAGTTGGCCCCAGGCTATGAAAGATATGTTGGAAGTTCAAAGACGCTTTACTAAAGGCCTCGGATTGATGATTGAGGATGATGTGAATAAGAAAAAAATAAATATGGATCAACTTGATTTCATTATAGAAGAGTTAGGCAAGTGTAAGTGGCATGAACCAATTTTAAGAACGGAGGAGAATTGAGTAATTTACAGATTTCAAAAGAACAGCAATTAATACCTGTAAAAGAGAATGAGAAAGAATAAATTTAAAAGTTTGGAAGAGGAGGCTATATAAATGGCTAAGAGTTTAGAAGAAAGAGTTGTATCACTTGAAAAAAGAGTAGCTGCACTTGAAGGACAAGTTCGAGCACAGCCAAAGAAGTTTATTTCAGAAGACAGTAATGGAATTTGTGATGACTTAACCCCAAGTAAATGTCCTAAAAGCAAAGATGACTTAAAACATTTATTTAATGGAGAAAGGACATATCCTTAAAGATTATTTCTTAAATAATCAGTATCGCATTTTACGTTATACCATGCAGCTTCTTCTGTTAAAGCAGCAACAAATAGTCTATCATTTGAATCCGTGTACTGTTTTAATTTATCTCTTAATGAAACGCATGTTTCGTCAGTACCTATGATCCAAGTAGATTCTGTAACTCTAGCCCAAACAGAGTAGGATTTTATAAAATCTATTAAATCTTTGTAGTCTTTACCAGGAGCACATAAATCATAAGACACAATTTTACTACTAGCCATAATTTATCACCTCACTTTCTAGGTGATAATTCTACAAAATAATGTAAGAACCTTTAGAAGATAATACCAAATAAATCAAAGGAGGATTCAGATAGAGCTTTTGATTAAAAATCATATTTTATTAGTAACTTTGGAGCAAAGGAAAGGTGCAAAGGTTAAAAGTAAGTTTGAATCAATACAAAAAGAGATTGGAAGGAGGAAAAATCATGGTATTTGAAAATTTGTTGGTACTTTTAATAGCTGCTAAGGAAAAATGCCCTCAGGAAGTGGCTTTCAAATACTTAGATAGATATTTAGAACATGGAACTAATTTTAAAAGACCTCCTGTATTTAGCTGGACACCTGAGGATATACAGGATGTGATGAAATTTAAGCAGGAAGGTATTAGTAATGAGGAGATAGGTAGCTATTATGGGGTAAAGGCAAATACCATAAAGAGTTTATTTTATAAAAAAACTACTCAATCACCAGTAGATGAACCTAGAAGACGTGGGACCAAGCTTGAAGTACAGGAAATGTTGAAACTAAATAAGCAGGGATGGAAGCCAAGAGAATTAGCAGAAAAATTTGATATTAAAATACACACTGTATACAGCAGAATCAAAAAAGCAAAACAGAAAGCGGAGGTGTGATATGGAGATGGACGTGCTTAAAGAAAAGTTAAATAAATATATAGATTTATATGGTCGCCTTGATAAAAGGACTTTAGAAGTTAGCCAGGAACTTGACAAGCTAATAGTTAAAGAAATGAAGGATGGAAAGGAGGAGGATAAGTAAATGAATGGATATTTACAATGCTTGATAGACCAGTACGTAACTAAGGCTAATAAGGCTTTAGATCCAGAAAAAAGAAACATATACAGAGAAGTTTTAAATGATTTGTTGAAGTTTAAAGAGTATGTTGAAATGCCACAAGAAACTAGTACTGATGATGTACCTAAGAAACATATTGCACTTGATTTTGTTGGAACAATGCCAGGACTTATGGAATACTTAAAAAATTTAAGTTTGAGGGAAGGAGGTATTAAATGAACATAAGTGAAAGAAAAGTATTTTTACAAATAAAAAAGGCCCTCTGCCAAAGGACCAAAAGAAATTTATAAATCTATTCCTATTCTATATGAGAATGGGGAAAAAATCAAATTGGAGGTTTACAGATGTCAAATAGAATTGTTTTAAAAGGATTGTATCTTAAGAATTTTAAAGGAATTAAAGAGCTAGATATAGATTTTGAGAATACAACAAATATATACGGAGATAACGGTACAGGTAAAACTACTGTGTTTGATGCATTTGCATGGCTGTTGTTTGATAAGGATAGTCAGAATATAAGTAAATTTGACGTGCAGCCACTTGATAAGAGCAATAATATAATCCACAGAATTGATACAGAAGTTATTGGATCACTTGAAATAGATGGAGTTAAAATAGTTTTGAGAAAGGTTTTAAAAGAAAAATGGGTTAAGCCTAAAGGTAAGCCTGAGTCAGAGCTTAAAGGTGTAACTACTACTTATTACATTGATGATGTACCTAAGAAACAGGGTGAATATAAGGAAAAAATAAACAGTATTATTCCAGAAGATATATTCAAATTAGTAACTAATCCTTCATATTTTTCAACCAACATGAAATGGCAGGACAGAAAGAAAATACTTATGGATATTATAGGTGAACTTACGGATGAAAATGTTATTGATTTTAAAAAGGATTTGGAACCTCTAAAAGATTTGTTAGGAAACAAGAGTATAGAAGAACTTAAAAAAAGTATAAACGCGTCAAGAAAAAAATTGATTAAAGATAGAGAATCGATCCAGCCTAGAATTGATGAATTAAACATGGCTGTAAAGGATGATATTAATTTTCAACAATTAGAGGTTAAGAAACAAGAAATAGTTTCAAAGATAAACAATATAGAAGAGCAGCTTATAGATAAATCTAAAATAAATGACGAATTGTTTAAAGAAAAAGATAAGTTATATGGACTTAAATCCAAACTCAAGGATATTGAAAGAGATGAACTTCGGAAAGCTGGAAGTGGTAAAGACAAAATAGCAGAGGAATTATACAGTATTACTGGTGAAATAGCTGATATTAAATTTCATGTCAAATCAATTGAATCTGAAAAAAATAATAACCTTAATTTAATAGAAACCATTGAAAATGATGTTAAAAATTTAAGGAAAGAGTGGTATGAGGAAAACAATAAACCATTCGAACTTCCGGAAGACGCTCGTATATGTCCTTTGTGTAAAAGGCCTTTTGATGAAGAAGATGTTGAAAAGCACAAACAGGAATTAGAAGAAAACTTTAAGCAAAACAAATCAAAAATTCTTAAAGAGATAACTAGAAAGGGTAGTAGTAAGGCAGATGAAATTGAAAAGTATGAGAAAAAGATATCTGAGAATGAAATTGAATTAGGGGGATTACTTAAAAAATTAGATGATTTTAATAATAAAAAGGATGAATTGCAAAGCAAATTTGATAATTTTAAGGCAGCTGTTGATCTTAATAGTAATAAAGAATATCAGAATACATTAAATCAGATAGAAATACTTGAAAATGAGTTATCTAAGCCAATAGAAGGAAATTCAAAAATTGAAGAGCTTAAGAAAAGAAAAGCACTTTTAGGCATTGAACTAGAAAATGTTAATTATGACTTAGGTTACAAAGAAATTAATGTTAATACTAAATCAAGGATTAAAGAACTTCAGGATAAGGAAAAGACTCTAGCACAACAAATTGCAGACCTTGAAAAGCAAGATTTTATGTGTGATGAATTTATAAAAACTAAAGTTAAACTTATGGAATCCAGTATAAATTCTAAGTTTAAATATGTTAAGTTTAGGTTCTTTAAAGCCCAAGTTAACGGAGGAATTGAAGAGGATTGTGAGCCTCTTATAGATGGGGTTCCGTTCTCAACAAACTTGAACTCAGGTGCCAGAATTAATGCTGGAATAGATATTATAAATACACTATCAAGTCATTACGAAATTAAAGCTCCTATATTTATAGATAACAGGGAAAGCACCACAAGGCTTATAGATACAGAAAGCCAAATAATTAATTTGGTTGTAAGTAGTATGGATAAGAAATTAAGAGTTGAGAATAGTTCGGAAGTAGAACAGACAGAATTAGCAGGTTAATAAATTCAAAGAAAGGGTGATACGAAATGTCAAGTGAAAATACAGCTTTAACTTTGGCTAAGGAAGAAGCTTTAAACCAAGTAACAACGAAAATTAATGAATTAAGGAAAAATAATGATATAGTTTTTCCAAAAAATTATTCTGTAGCTAATGCACTTAATAGTGCATGGCTGCAGCTCCAAGAAGTCAAAGATAAGAATGATAAACCTGCGCTTGAAGTATGTACTAAGAACTCAATTATAGGTTCATTATATGATATGTGTTTACAAGGGTTAACACCTGCTAAGAAGCAATGTTATTTTGTAGTATACGGAAAACAGCTACAGCTTATGAGAAGCTATATGGGGACTGTAGCAGTAACTAAAAGATTAGAAGGAGTAAAGGATATAAAAGCTTACTGTATATATGAAGGTGATGAATTTGAAGAAACATATGATTTGGATACAGCAACGCTAAACATTAGCAAATTTAATCCCAAGTTTGAAAATATAGATATTGATAAAATCAAAGGTGCGTTTGCAGTAGTAATTGGAGAGAATGGTCCTATTCATACTGAGGTAATGAACATTAATCAGATACAAAAGGCATGGGGGCAGGGTATTGCCTACAAGACAGGAAAGTCAAAAGCGCATAATAATTTTACAGATGAAATGGCGAAGAAAACAGTAATAAACAGGGCTTGTAAGATGTATGCAAATACTTCAGATGATAGCGACCTTTTGATGGAAGCTTTTAATAATACGGATAAAACTTATGATGAAAAAGATATGGTAGGTAATGTTGAATATGAGGTCAAAGAAGAAATAAAAGACAACGCTAATAAAAAGAAAATAGATGTTGAGGTACCTGAAAATCAGGATCAGAACAGTAAAGATAAATCTAAAAACATAATTGATGTTAATCCTAAAGATGTACAGTCAGATGAAGACAGTAATAAAGATAGCTTACAGAAGACTGGAGTGGAAGGACCAGGGTTTTGATGAAACTTAAAGTGTTAGGGAGTGGTAGCAGTGGTAACTGCTATTTACTCCAAAATAAAGATGAAACTTTGATTATTGAGTGTGGATTATCTTACAAGACTATTTTAAAAGGCTTAAATTTTGATTTAAAAAATGTTGTGGGGTGTTTGATTAGTCACGAACATAAAGACCACAGTAAAGCAATAAATGATGTATTAAACAATGCAATAGATGTTTATACAAGTGAGGGAACATTGAAAGCAATAAATATTAAAAGCTATAGAGCAAAAATAATTAGAGCCGAGGAACAATTTAATATAGGTCAATTTACAATATTACCTATAAAGACTCAACATGATGCGGCAGATTCTTTAGGATTTTTAATATACCACAATGAAATTGGCAGACTTCTATTTATAACAGATAGTTATTACTGCAGATATAAATTTTCGGGACTTAATCACATTATGATCGAATGTAACTATAGCATGGACATTTTAAACAGAAATATTGAAGCTGGATTGGTACATCCTGTGTTGGCCAATAGGTTGTTAAAATCACATTTCAGTTTTGATAATGTCAAAGAATTTTTAAAGGTTACAGATTTAAGTAAAACTAAAGAAATAGTTTTATTGCATTTAAGCAATGACAACAGCAATGAGGATCAATTTAGAGAAGAAATTGAAAAGCTAACTGGAAAGCCAGTATATGGAGCAGATAGAGGGTTAGAAATAGAATTGTTTTAGAATTTAAAGTTTTAAAGTAGGCATGTTAGTACCGATCTAGCAGTTTACTTTAACACACCAGAGAGGTGCTGGCATGAGATATATAAGTGAAATTAATGCTTTCTATGATTGGCTCGAACTAAATGACCTATCGACATCAGCAGTTGCTTTATGGTACGCATTGATGCACATAAACAACAAGGCTGCATGGGTAGAAACATTTACGGTAGCTGAATCGGTGTTAAGTATTAAAACAGGCTTATCAGGTAGAGGAGTAAGAAATGCAAGAAATGAACTAAAGCAAAAAGGAAGAATTGATTTTAAAAGCAGGGTTGGAGGGAAAGCTCCTATATACACTCTTATATCTTTTGAAACAGGTATAAATTATTTTAATAAAAATTCAGTAGCAAAACGGGTACCGTCCTCGGATGTTACTGATTCCCCGGAAAGACCTACGGAAATAGATTCCGAGGAAAAGATTTCCACGGAAATGAGTTCCGCAGGTACTTCCGCAGGTTGTGCCGGAGGTACTTCCGGAGGTCGTGCCACATTAATAGACAAAGACATAGATAATATTATTATCGTTAATAAAGAAAAAGAGTCATGGGTGACAGCACTGGAATATTTCTGTAAAAAATCAGGAAAGTCAGATTTGCAATTAAAGGCACGTGAAGTAGAAGCTGCTCAAAAGGTTTGTAATGAGGTACCGACCCTCACAGTAATCTTGAGAGGCATAGATAAAGCGTTTAATGATTTTAAACCAGATACCGACTCTGATAAAATCAATAGCTTTAAATATTGTGTGCCTATAATAAAAAAACTAGATGCCAGGATAAAGGGCAAAGAACACAGAAAGGAGATAAAAGATGCAAGTAAGTTTACAGAAAAAGAAATTGATGAGTCCGGAATTGGCCTACACTTCTAGATCTAAACTAGAAAATTGCCCTATTTGCGGAGAATCTACAGGAAAAATAGTTAGGATGCTTGAGAGAAGCTATGTGGTGCCAAGAATGTGCAAATGTAAAAGAAAGGAACTTGAAGAAAGTAAAAAAATATCTGAAGCTAAAGAGAAGCAGATCAGGCTTGAACGGATGTTTAATAATAGCTTAATGACGAAAGAATTTAAAAGTTTTACGTTCCAGAATTGGGATCGTGCTCTAGGAAATGAAAGAATGTATGAACTAGGAGTGAAATACGTGAAGTCTTTTAAAGAAAAGGTCTTGAAGGAAAACTTAGGATTGTTAATTTACGGCAATCCAGGTAACGGAAAAACATTCTTATCCGGTTGTATTGCCAATGCCCTTATTAAAAATTTTATACCGGTGGTGTGTGTATCTGCTATTGGACTGATTGAAAGGATTAAGAGCAGTTTTGGTAAATATGGTGATGAAGGAGTTCAGAGCATATTAAATTGCTTGGAGAATGCGGATTTAGTAATCATTGATGATATGGGCGTAGAAAATAATACAGACTGGTCCAGAGCTACCATGTATCAAATACTGGATTCAAGATACAGAAATAAAAAGCCCCTTATAGTTACATCAAATTTATCAATGAATCAGCTAAAAAAAAGATATGACAAGGATTGTGACCTGGGTAAGGGGAGGACTGCAGACAGATTAATTCATGAGATGTGTTCTCCTGTTGAGAATACAAGTCCAAGCATACGGATAGAAAAAGGATTGAAAAAGACTGAAATATTAAAAGAAATATTAAATAGTTAAATTTATTCAAAATAATGTAATGGGGGTGATAGTAATGTCGGTGCTGTTTGAAAGGACAAAAGCAAGAAATGATTTTGTAAAAGCTAATTGGGGTACCATGAGACAGAAAGATATTGCAGCTAAGTTAGGCTGCAGCCCAACCCTTGTAAACATGATTGGATCTGAAATGGATTTGGTGAAATCTCGTAAATCTTCAGCAGAGGTAAGAAGCCAGTATTGTCCTATCGAAGCTGTTAAGAAAATGGCCAACTTATTCAAAATAGGCCAGAAGATAAAGTTAAAAGTAAGATACGTGTATGGGACGTATACGAATGTCAGCTGTAACAAATACAGGACCGTGAAAGGTACTGTTGCTTATAAAACAGAGTGGCTTGTGGTAGTACAAAGTAAGAATCATAGAGAGAGTTTTAAATATATTGATTTCTGTATAGGAGATGTACAAGTTTTGGAGGTATAGAAGGTGAATGTAGGCGAAAATATTAAAATGTATAGAAATAAGATTGGTCTTACACAAAAAAATCTAGCAAGTAAAGTTGGAGTCACGTCTGTAACGATTCAGAATTATGAAAATAATAGACGAGAACCAAACCTTGAAACCTTAAATAAACTAGCCGAAGCTCTTGGAGTATATGTAAATGATTTAATTGGAGATCAAATACGTATGTCGGGAAAAAATCAAGATGATAGATTTAAGGAAGTATGTATACAAGCAGTACGGTGCTATGGAGAAGAATCCAGAAAGCAGTTAGCTCAAGAAGAATGTGCTGAATTAATTCAGGCTTTAAGCAAAGACGTGAGGGGTGAAAAGCATAATGTGGAGGAAGAGATTGCTGACGTTCTCATAATGATAGAGCAGCTTACACATATTTATGACAATAAGAAAGTAAAAGAATGGATAAAAAAGAAAATTGATAGATTAGCTAATATGATGGAAGTTATAAATTTCAGCCAGAAACATGGCAAATTTTAAAGATAAGTATACAAGCAGTATAAATATATTCTTTGAAATTAAATTAATTAAAGCATAGTGTATGTGAGTTTTAGAATACTAGCAAAGTAGGTGAAAATCATGAAAAGTAAATATAATGCCAAAAAAATAACTGTAGATGGGATAAGATTTGATTCAAAAGATGAAGCCAGATATTATGAATATTTGAAAAAACTTAAGGCAAAAGGGGTAATAGAGAATTTTGAGTTGCAGCCTAAGTTTACTTTGATACCAGCTTTTATATATAAGGGTGAAAAAGAAAGGCCGGCAACATATACATTAGATTTTTTAATATATAACATAGATGGTACTGAGATATATGTTGATGTTAAAGGAGACAGTACACCACAGGGGGAGCTTAAATTCAAGATGCTTAAACATCTTCATCCTGATATGGATTTTAGGTGGATTTCAAGAAGTTTGAAATATAGTGAAAGTGGATGGATTGATTTTAAGGAACTCAAGAAAAAGAGAAGGGAGATTAAGAAAAATGCCTAGAATAAAAATTATTGATGATAAGACCAATGCACCAGTAAAGGAAATAGATTGTATCGGATATAATCTGCAGTATGTTCAAGCTACTGGAAACGGCCAAATACAAAAGATAAGAAAATTGAATAATGGTAAGTATGATCTTAAGCGTTGGATAAAGAATGAATTTTATACCCCTTTAGCTCAGAAGATAAAAGACAAATTTAAAGAAAAGGTTCCTGAGTTTACAAATGTGAATGTAAATAAAATCTTATTTGTTGAGGATACAGATTATGTTGGTGATGAAGTAAAACGAAGTGATGAAGTAATGTGGATCCGGAAAGCACCAAAACAGTTAACCCTGATTACAGGTTATGAATTTATAATCGAGAGCAGAGAGTTTTGGATGGAAAGAATTTCTGAAGAGCAGGTAATTGCTTTGATTTACAGTTGCTTAAGACAGATAGATGGAAATAAACTTAATACTCCGGATGTAGTAGGGTGGAAAGAAGTAATCGGAACATTAGGGTATGGATGGGAGACCACAATGAGTCCAATACCTAATATACTTGATGGGTTTAACGAGGATGATTTTAAGATGCTTAAAAAAGCAGATAAGCAGATTAGTATGTTTGACCATAGAAGGGCAGAAGGAGAGTAAATTACGAAAGTAAATGGTGAAATACGTTTGAATTAATGCGCAAAATGAAATTTTTGCGAATTGAATGAAATAAAATTGTTCTTTGAAAATTGAATATTGCGGTGTATCATATAATTAATGTCAGTTAATACAAAATAGTAAATAAGGACGAAATAATTTGTTTATTAGGGGGATAAAGATATTATGAAGAACAAAATCATTATTCTTACAGTTATCATGACAAATATAATTGCAATTATACTTAATTTTGCAAACTTCTTTATGGGAAATTTTTCAACACCAACGAATCTAACTGTATCAGTTTTTTTTCTATTGATATGGATTATCTTAAGTGCATACACTTATATAAAGAAAGATATAATGTTTTCTAAATTTATGTTGACATATTGGATAATATCAATGATTGTATCTATTCTATCTATAAAAGTTTCAAGTTTTATTCTTGTCCCATTTTACATTATATACTTTGCACCTTTTTACGGATTTACAACATTCTTTAAAACATACATTCCTACATTCTCATTTATAATGAGTTCAATTTCTGTTATATTTGTGATAATAGCAGTATATATAAATAAGCACTTTAAATGACTTCATATTTATCTGATTTAATTTATACTATTCTTATACTGTTCATTAATTATAAAAAAGAGCGGGGGTTATAGTGTGAGAAAAATAGCCATAATTTTAATTACTATAATGTTGTTTGTGGTTACAGGTTGTTCAAATAAAGACGTAATTAAACACAACTACATTTATAAGGGAGAAAATCAATTTTGGACTGCCCAATATAAGGTGAATTCCACAGGCATATTTACTAAGAGAGATGACAAGCTACATTATGAAGGTAATTCTAATGGCATATTAACAGTAACCTATAAGAAAAATATATCCGAGTTATCTTCAGTAAAGCATCTGGAAATATCGTATAAAAGTAGTACTGGAGGTGGAAGTATAGGTCAAAACTCTCCAAAGAAAAAAACGTATACTATGACAAGTAGTACAGATGGAATAACAGAGGATAAAGACGAAGTAATAAAAGTTACCATAAATCTTGATGGAAAGATACAAACAATTGAATTAAAAAATGAGATGTAATTTTTATTGATTGCTTTTGCTTATGTCACAATTTTCTTATTTCATGTAACAATTAAAAAGTTAATAATTTATTGAAACGCTGTATTATTTAAAAAATTTTACGGCGTTTTTACGTTCGTAAAACAAATAAATTATGCCTCCAGGAGGTGAAGATATGCGAAGACATTTTAGAAAAAAGTATAGAAAATGCCGGAAAGAAATGAAAGCAGATCTAAGAGTTATCATGAAAAATAATTTAGAACTTAGTATGCTTATACAAAAAATATACATCACTTATTACCAAAGGCGTATGTTACACAAGATATGGTATGTTTTAGACACAAAATATACTGATATATATAAAAATGAGTTTTGTGGTGAAAACGGCCTAGTCGGAAAAATGCTTTGTGGAAACTGGGATGAATTTTTTACTAATATGTATTTTATAGATAGAGCGTTTTATGAAAAATATAGCAGACGCATACCAGAAGAAGCTGCTCTTGGAGATGCTTATGCAGTTGCTATAAGTTATATGAAATCTTTATAAATTAGGGAACAAAAATCTTGAAGCAATGGAAAGGAGAAAAACACATGAATTTGACAACGGAAAGACCTGTATTGTTTAATACTCAAATGGTCCAAGCAATTTTACAAGGCAGAAAGACAAGCACTAGAAGAATTATGAAAAATCTTTCAATTAAAGATTGTGAAGCAACTTTAAAAAATGGCAAAAAATATAAAAGATATACACTTACGAATGTTGATAGATATGGTAATGAGAGTGAAGATTTTTGGTTTGATGGTCCAATAGAAGATATAGCACATGACAAAGACATAATAGCCTATGCACCTTATAAAGTCGGAGATATTCTTTATGTAAGAGAAACATTTTGCCCAGATTATTTTGACAATAGTTTTGAAAATAGAAATGCTTATGAAGCTGATTATGATAAATCTAAAGTTGGTGACTGCGTTCCAGAGCCAAAATGGAGACCTTCAATTCATATGCCAAAGAAAGTAGCTCGATTATTTTTAAAAGTTACGGACGTGAAAGCACAAAGGTTACAGGATATTACAGAAGATGAAGCAAAAGCAGAAGGAATAAAGAGCTATACAAAAGATGAAAAAGTTTATAAATATGCTGTTTCTGATGATTGGTGGATGGAGTATTGCAATAAGCATAAAAAAGCAGGTACTTGGTGGCAACAAATGCCTACTACTGCAAAAGAAGCTTTTAAATATTTATGGAATAGTTGTGGTTATAAATGGCCTAAGTGTTGGGATGCTAATCCTTGGGTATGGGTTATAGAGTTGGAGAAGGTGAAAAATGATAAGTCAAGAAAGATTTAATGAAATAGAATCAGAGCATGGATGTGGTTACTGGAATGAATGCTGTGAACACGCTTGTTCTTGTGCAATTGTTACTGAGAATAAAGGACTTAGGGAAGATATATGGAATGATTTAAAAAAAGAACAGGCAGAACTAGCAGAAGAATATAGCAATGATGATTTTGAGTATGAATCAATGGAACGCTGCAGAAGATGTGGCTCATTAGAAAAAGAAAGTGATTTATATGATGGACTTTGTGCAGAGTGTGAAATTGAGCTTGAAGAAGATATGGAGGAGGAATAGAGAATGGGTGTAACAATAGAATCTAAAAATTTTAATGCAGATATGGGATTTGGAGGTTTTAATAATTTTAGAAGTAAAGTGGCAAGTCTTTCTAATTCAGAATTTGGAAGACACTATGCAAAGTTAAACAATACAATGTTTCTTCAAGGAGCTGCGAGAGAATCATTTTTTAAAGAATATGATGCAAAAACAAATGAATTAGTTAAAGCAAATATAATAACTGTTGAAATTGCAAATTTTTGCTATCAATCTGATTGCGAAGGTGCTATTGACCAAGAACAAGCAAAGCAAATTTATGAGAGAATAAAGGACTATGATGATAATATCTGTTACGGATATGCAGGAAGACCAGATTGTGCAATGTTTTCAGATTTAAAAAATATTTTTAAAGATTGTGCAGAAAATGGAGGCACAGTTGAATGGAGTTAAGTCGTAATGCAAAAGAGGGTGAGAAAATTTGAAATGTACATGCTATGGAGGACACTATACATGCCATGGATGCAAATATACACCGTACAAAAGAGATTATCCATGTACTAATTGTGGTAAGTATGTATTAGCTCCAGATGGTGAAGATACTATTTATGTATATACTAACTGGGCACCAAAAGAAGATGAAAATTAAATTATCTATATATATAGATAATACGCTAAATAAGTAATACGGTATTTTTATGTATCAAAGGGAGGTTCAAATATGATACTAACTGAGTTTTACAGACAAAAATTAGTACAGTTAAATAGAGATATTCAGGATGCGGAAATAGAAAGAGATTTTAAGAAAGTAGCTAAGTTGCAGGTTGAGAAAGTTGATATTGAGAAAAGAATTAAAGAAAAATTAAAAACCAGGGAGATAATTCCCTGGCAAAAAAATAATTAGAGAGGAACTAATATTAAAGTATCTAATATTATAGACATAAATGGATTATTTATACAATAAATAGGTTAAGAGGTTAAGGAGTGGTGCTGTGAAAGTATTAATGGAATTTGCAGGTTTATACATTGCATCCATGGCGGCATTTGTAGGAATAATAGCTGTGGGTGTACGTGTATTTAAAGCTAGGAATAGAGAATAAATAAAATTCTAAAGGGAGGAATATATTTAATGCACAATAAAACATTTAAAGATATGGAACAGAGACTTTTTAATTATTTCAACAAGGATAAAAGATTGAGTGTTTTAAATAAAAGGTTAGAGATTTTGGAAAAGCAAATATCTGAAATAGAGTACAAGTTAAGAAATGTTGATGTAAACCTCCCTGAAGAATCAAGAGCTATTGGTTATGATGAAAGGGTTCAAACAAGTTCTACTGGTGAAAGTTATGCTGAGAGGACCTTACTGCGTATAACGGATAAGTTGTTAAAGGAGCAATCTTGGAAAAAAGAACAGGTGGTTGATATAGAAGAAACTCTTAGAAATATTGAATCAGATAATACATTTATTGAAGCTAATATAAAAGACTTAAGAGTTGAAGATCAGGAGTTTTTAAAAGAAAAATACAAGTATGGAAAAAAGGATTGGCAGCTAGGAATTAAGTTTGGTATAAGCCAGCAGGCAGCTACAGAAAGGAAAAAGAAGTTAATTGAGAATATAGCAAATTGGGAAGATTGGGTTGGGGGCATTAGAGTATAGAAAAAGTCTGTGCTCTTTTTTACTAAAATTATTGACACGTGTTATGACACTTGTTATAATAAAACTGTAAGGGGGATGGATGATGAAGCCCAGAGAATTAATTAAGCTCTTAGAAGAAGATGGATGGATATTAAAAAATCAAGAAGGTTCGCATAAGCATTTTATTCACCCAACTAAAAAGGGCAAAATTCAAGTACCTTATCACAATAAGGATTTAAGACCTGGAACATTGAACAAAATACTTAAGGATGCAGGGATTAAATAAGTATCCTGCACCACTTTAAGATTATATAAAATATGTTGGAACGAAGGAGATGTGTTTATGGACAAATATATGTATCCTGCATTGTTTGAATCATATGATGATGGCGGATACACTGTTTCATTTCCAGATTTGAAAGGATGTATAACCGAAGGTGACGATTTAAATGAAGCTCTTAAAATGGCTAAGGATGCATTAGAATTATTTTTGTGGAATATGGAAGACGAAAATGAAGAAATTCCAGAATCAACACCGCCTGAAAAAATAGAAGCTAAAACAGGGAGTTTTGTTGTGCCTATAGAAGCTGATATGTTACTAATACGCGCTAAAATGGATAATAAAACAGTTAATACTACTGTAACTATGCCTAAGTGGTTAAAGTATCAGGCTGAAAAGAGCAAAATTAATTTTTCTCAGGTACTGCAGGAAGCACTAAAAGAGAAACTAAATATCTAAAATAGAAATTTGGGCTTGTTAACTGCTTGTGATATGTTTGTTAAGCATTTGTTACAATTTTTATAAAGTGTTATATAATAGTATTAATGAGCAGTAGGGATTACATGATAACTGCTTGAATAAGGTTAAATCTTTTAATAAAAGTGTTACTGGCTATTGCAGCACTTAAAATCTAGCTGGCCACCAATACGGGAAACCGTAGACAAAAATTTATATACTATATTGTATAAACGAAAAATAAGTGCTGGTTTAAACTAGTGCTTATTTTTATGAAGTTTATAAAATGTTTAAAATATTCAGAATTAATTTACTTATATGACATGAAATTGTAACAAACCCTTTATATACTTAAAACAACGTAAAGAATTGCTTTAGTGATAATAGTTTATTCATATCTAGGGCACAAAAGTAAAATAATATCCTGTCTGTGTCTGCGGTTGCAGGGCACGTAAAATTTAAATGCAACCATCACAAGATAGTATATTAATTGATTTCCTTTAAAGCATTCTAATGTAAAATAGGTATCCGTCATTTAGGGTGCCTATTTTACGTTGTAATAAATATTAGGTAATTATAATAATTGAGCCCCCAGAGAGCCGTATGTAGAAATAGAATTCTATGTGCGGCTCCTTTTTTTATTTATAAGGAGTTGAGTTGAATGAGTAAGATAAGGTGCAAAAGTTGTGGTAAGTTACTTATGGAAGCAGAGGGTAACGCAAGCATAGAGATAAAATGCCCTAGGTGTAGGAATATAAATAAATATTCTATAAAAGAAAGAGATATAAGTCATAATGAGTTTGAAAAAATGATGGGGAGTAGGAGTTACAAGAGGGTTAGAGGTGCTTTAAGACAGAAGTAATATAAGTTAATAGATACAATACGTGTAAATAAAATATTTTTATGTTAAAACAAATTAAATTTTATTTATCTATAATTTACATAAATTCTATTATATGTATTATTGTAAGAGAATTTGTATTACGATTTTCGTTGATATGACTGTGATTCAGGGTTTAAAATAGTTTTTAGAGGAGTTTACAAATTGTTAAAAATTATTTTAATAGGGGGACATACATATGAAAAAAATTTATAAACAATTAGGGATTGTATTTGTAATGGCTTTTGCCATTATGATAGGATGCCTTAGTAATAATGTTTTTGCTGCAGATCAATATACGGGTAATTTAATACCTAAAATGACAAGCAACACTGTTCCAGAGGGAAGGTGTTTTTCTAATGGATATGAAGATGGATCTAGTTACTATGAGTATTTAGCGTTTGATAAATCAGATAAAGATGAGTGCTCAATTTGGGCATCAGCCACGCTAGGTAGCGGATATTTAGGGTATGAATTTACTAGCCCAACAATTATTAATAAATATACCATTACTTCAAGAAATAATAATTATGCATTTACTCAATCACCTATTAATTGGACGTTTGAAGGTAGTAATGATGGTCAAAAATGGACAACGTTGGATAATAGAACAGGTATATCAGATTGGAAAGTATGTGAAAAAAAAGAGTTTACTTTTAACAATGATATTGCATATAAAATGTATAGAATAAATATTAGCTATATAGGAGCAGGAAGTACCGATAGGCCTTCAATTGGTGAACTTGAAATGATGCAAAAATTATCATCTTCAACGAGCATAACGATGGATAAAACTACAGATAGTTTACAAGTAGGAAAAACAGATACTTTAACAGCAACAATAACTCCAGACAATGCAACAAACAAAAATGTAGCTTGGAAGTCAAGTGACGAATCAATAGCAACAGTAGATCAAACAGGTAAAGTTACAGCAGTGAAAGAAGGAACAGCTACAATAACAGCAACAACAACTGATGGTAGTAATCTGAGTGCCTCATGTGTTGTTACTGTAACACCACAAGGTACAACACCAACTAATCCAACAGATAATACTGGCAATGCTATTTTAAATTTAACTATGACTAATGGTAATATAAAATCATATACAGTAAGCATGAGTAAAGTAAATGATTTTATTAGTTGGTATAATAACAGGTCTGCAGGTAGTAATGGAAGCCCATATTATGCGTTTGATAAGACAGATAATTTGCAACCTTTCAGTAAGAAAACTGAATATGTTGTATTTGATAAAATATCATCCTTTGAAGTGGATGAATATACAAAACAATGATAACTAAGAAGCCTTTAAATGGGCTTCTTTTTTATATATAGTGAAATAGGAAGGTGGTGAGTTCATGGCAAAGTCAAAATGGAATACTGTAAAAGATAAACTGGTATTAGTTGAAGGCTGGGCCAGAGATGGACTCACCGATGAACAAATAGCTCATAATTTGGGTATAAGTATCCAAACATTCTACACATATAAGAAACAGCATATTGAGTTTTTTGAGGCCTTAAAAAAGGGAAAGGAAGTAGTTGACTTTGAAGTTGAAAATGCATTATTAAAAAGGGCGCTAGGCTATGAATATGAGGAAGTTACTAAAGAAAGAATGGTAAGAAAAGATGAAAAAGGTAAAGTGCTTACAGATATTCACGGCTTTCCTACTTATGAAATGGTAGTTACAAAAACGGTTAAAAAAGTTGCGACTCCTGATACTACAGCTCAAATATTCTGGCTGAAAAACAGAAAACCTAAAGAATGGAAAGATAAGCAGGATATAGAGCACTCTGGCAGTATAGGCGTTAAAAAGCTTGAAGATTTCTTTTAATTTGTAAATTGATAAATAGATATATAAAGGAGTGATAATTATATGGCAATTTCAGATGCACAAAGAGATAAATTAAATGGAATGTCTCCAACTTGTAGGGACGTAAAGCTAGGTACAGAGATACAAAATATAGGTAAGAGAGTGGCAGTAACACAAGCAAATAGTGCTGCAGTAGATGTAACAGGATTGGTAGAAGATTTTAACGCATTGTTAGCAAAACTAAAGGCAGCAGGATTAATGGCTAGTTCATAGACACCTTAAAAGGGTGTTTTTTTTATTTTATAGGATGGTGATGCCATGCTAAGTTGCCAAGAAATAATCCAAAAGCGTAAGGAGCTGTGGGAGGCAAATAAAGACAGTGAACTTGATAGAGAGTATACCTGGGCAGTAGCAGACAAGTTATGTAGTCCGTCATGTGAAGGAATCAGGCAGGAAATTAAGGACCATCCAGAACGCTTAATTGAAATGTGCTTTTCTGTAGTTAATAAGGAATTACAGACGGTACCGTTTTTCCTAAATGATGTACAGCAGAAGCTAAGTGAGAAGCTCAATGAAGCTATAGAAGATTATAAACAGGGTAAGAGACATCATCTTAAATTCTTAGTTCTTAAAGGGAGACAGCAAGGTTTTACTACATTCATAACAGCGTATCAGCTTAGTAAGACTATTACCAACCGGAACTTTACAGGTATGACAGTAGCAGATTCAGCAGACAACACTGCAACTATATTCGAGGATAAGGCAAAATTCCCTTACTCCTTATTGCCTCCGTTATTGCAGCCACAGGAGAAATATAATACCAGACAGGAGCTTCACTTTTCTCAACTTAACAGCAAATGGAGGATAGCTACAGCAGGAAATAAGCAGATAGGACGTTCAAAGACCATAAATTTTTTCCATGCTTCTGAAGCTGCTTTTTTCGATAGTATTCAGTCTATTATGGGAGGTTTAGGCCAGGCACTAACTAAAGATAGTATTCAAATACTAGAGAGTACGGCCAATGGATTTAATGAATACCGTACTTTATGGTCAGAAGGTGAACAGAAAGAAAACAATTGGGAGCCCTTATTTTTCGAGTGGTGGAAGACAAGCGAATATAGACTAACTTTTGAAACTAAAGAGGCAGAGGAAACCTTTAAGAATAGAGTTTTAAATCCTTCTACAAAGTTTGAACATAAGCTTAAATGGTTACTGCAAGATAAAAAGCTGGATTGGAAACAATTATACTGGTATTCAGCCAAGCAAAAAGACCTAAAAGAACTGTTAGATCAGGAATATCCATGTACACCTTTAGAGGCTTTCTTATCGAGTGGAATACCTGTCTTTGATGTAGAAAAAGTGCTTAAAAGAAGAGATTATTTGATCCAGGAATGCAAGGTAAATCCCCCTAAACGTTACAGCATATCTTACAAATATGTAAACCAGATGATTGTAGATAGCAGTATTAAGATTAATGAGAATGTAAATGGCGAACTTATAATCTATGAACATCCTAAGCAGGGTTATCCTTATGTTTTGGGAGCAGATACTGCAGAAGGTGGTGAGGATTATTGTGTTGGCCAAGTTTTAGATAACACTACGGGTAAACAAGTTGCTAAATGGCGTGGAAGAGCAGATACCGATATATTTGCAAAGCAGTTATATTGTCTAGGCAAGTATTATAACAATGCTTTAATAGGCGTAGAAATGAATTTTGACCTACATCCAGTAAAGGAACTTGAAAGGCTTAATTACCCAAACCAATATATGCGAGAAACTATGGACCAATTAAGTGGTAAGTTAGAAAAAAGATATGGATTTAATACTAATAAAGCCACAAGGCCTGTTATTATAGGGGATTTAGTAGAGGTTGTAAGAGAGGAAACACATCTTATAAATGATGTTGAAACCTTATCAGAATTAATAGTATTTCAGAAGATAGATGGTAAGGCACAGGCAGCAGAAGGAGAACATGATGATTGTGTTATGTCTCTTGCTATAGCACATAAAATAAGGGATCAGATGATTACAAAAATTAAACTGCCTAAAAAAGAACAAACATTGATGGAAAAGGATTTTGAAAGACGTGTAAAATCACTAAAAAGAATAAGAAAGGGGACTTTATAATGGCGCAAATAGAGATAACAAAGAATCAGTATAATACAATTTGTGATACTTACGGTTGTAGTAATATAGGTACTATGGTAATAGGAAAACCTGGAGAAAATATGGGCCAAAGAGTAATTATGTGTGATGAATGTCTCCAGAACATCATTAATGCAGCTCCATTAGATATGATTTTAAATAGGCCAGAATTAAACGAGCACTTTGAAAGTGAAGAAATTAATCTTGATGACCAAAAACACACACCAACCAAAGATTATAGTGAAATGAAATTTAATGAATTAAAAGAAATTGCAAGTAGTAAAGGTATTACAGTGCCTTTTGGGACTTCTAAAGACGATCTAGTAAAGCTAATAGAGGATAAAAGCTAATGATTATTTATATATTTTTAATGGCAATTATCATTCTCCTTATAATTTATATTATGTACCTGCAAAAGTTGCATTGTGATGAAATTAAAACATTATACAACAAATTAGGTATAGAAACAGAGACAATTAAAGAGAGTGTTAAACCTTCTAAGGTTAAAAATCATATCAAGAAAAAGATGATAGAAATGGAGCACAGCAAAGGGGGTGAATAACTTATGCCCGGAATACTTGGGAATATTAAGACTATTATAAATGGATTTTTCGACAGTAAGCAGTCTAAGCAGCCAAATGTAATAGACTCAGAACCTATTGTTGGGGACGTTCAAGATTACATATACAAAGAACAGCTTGTATCCTTTGTAAAAGAAGAATTCGACAGGAGGCAGGAAGAAAGAACGCCGTATGAACTTAGGTGGAGGCTTACTCAAAACTTTATTCAAGGAAACCAATACTGCGATATAAACGAAGTTTCTAATACGATATTCCAGCAGGAAAAGCTGTACTTTTGGCAGCAAAGAGAAGTGTATAACCATATAGCAGCTATAGTAGAAACTAGGCTAAGCAAATTAGGCAGATTAAAGCCGTCTATGACGGTAAGGCCAATGACTTCGGATAATGAAGATATAAGTACCGCTAAGGTATGCAAAGCTATAGTGGACAGCACATATCAAAGTCAGAAGATGGAACAAAAAATTAGTGAAGCTAATTCATGGTCAGAGATATGTGGAAGTGCATTTTATAAAGATGTGTGGAATAGCCAGGGTGGACAACTTATCGGGTATATAGATGATGAAGAAGGAAACAAGCAGCCTATATATGAAGGTGATATTGAATGTTTGGTTGTACCAGCCTATGAAATATTTCCAGATAGTTGCTTAAATGATGGTATAGATAGATGTAAAAGTATAATTCATGCCAAAGCATTTACAGTGGACGAAATAGAGGAAATATGGAACGTAAAAGTAGCTGGAACGGACATAGATGTATATAGTTTAGGAACTACAAGGGTAGGAGTTGGTGGACTAGGATATAATGCTACAGTACCTACCGCAGCCATAACAACTAAACCAGATTCACAAATAGTAATGGAGTATTACGAATTGCCTTCTAAGATATATCCAGATGGTAGGCTAATAATAACTACGAGGGACGAACTTTTATATTATGGTACTTGCCCTTATAAGGTAGGCGAAAATGGTAAGATAGCATTACCTTTTGTACGTCAACAGTGCGTGAAGGATGCTGGAAATTTCTTTTCAATATCTGTTGCAGAGAGGTGCTTGCCTATACAGCGTGCTTATAATGCAGTTAAAAACAGGAAACATGAGTATTTAAATAGATTAGCAATAGGAGTAATGACCTATGAGGATGGAACTCTGGCAGATGAAGAAAGTCTTGAAGAAGACGGACTTGCACCAGGGACAATAATACCTAGAAAACCAGGTTCAGCACCACCTACCTTTGTTCAAAGTGAAGGATTGCCTAATACTTTTTTGGATGAAGAAGAAAAACTAATGAGTGAATTTAGAGAGATTAGTGGAGTTTCTGAACTATCTTCATCAAGTCAAGCTTCAAACGGAGCTGGCTCAGGTGTAGCGCTTGAAGTATTGAAAGAGCAGGATGATACAAGAATATCACTTACAGCAGATAATATAAGGCAAGCAATTTTAGAGGTAGCTAAGCAATGGCTAAGATTATACAAACAATATAGTGCAGGTCCACGTATGGTTAGATTGGTAGGCAAAGATAATTCAGTATACATCAATTATTGGAATAAAGATCAGCTAACAAGTGATGATGTAGTACCACTTACAGATGATGATTTAGCACAAACTCCTGCACAGAAAAAGCAGCAGGTTATGAATCTATTACAATTAGGATTGTTCAATGATCCTGACACTGGAAGAATGGACAGAAGTACAAGGGCTAAAATTATGGAAATGCTCAATTATGGAAATTGGGAAGATGGTAACGACATAGATCAGATGCATATAAGTAAGGCTATGCGTGAAAATATAGATGTTCAAAACGGACAGATGATTAATGTCAGGGATTTTGACGATCATGCTATTCATATAGAGGAACATAACAAGTTTAGATTATCTTCTGATTATGAAGATTTAGGCAGAGAAAGACCAGATTTGGCAGATTATTTTGACCAACATGTACAAATGCATCAAGATGCAATACAGATGCAGCAGCAACAAGCTATGATGCAACAAATAGGAGTGCAGCAGCAAGCACAACCACAGCAATCAAGTAATGATATTAAAATTACTCATAGTAATACCAAAGGTCCAAGAGATCCAATAAATAATCAAAGAGGATAGAAAGGAAGAATTTTAAATGGGAAAATGTAAAAGCGGTTCAAAAGGTTAAGAAAATTGTAGTCTCCGTTTGTTTGCATAAATATATAATTATTTGTCTCAATAATAATTTGTTTATGGTATTATTTATATTATAGGTAAGCTATAAATGTAATTTATGGTGAAGGAGTTAAATTAAATGAATAAAAATAAAAGTATAAAAAGACCCAATATTTTATATTTAAGTATTTTTGCTGTTTCAATAGTATGTTATTTTTATGCATTATCATTTACAACGTTGGAATTATGGAAACAAGTATTGATTATACTGGCAGCAATTCTTGCTATTTTAGTTGTAGAACTTTCAATATTGTATGCATTCAAGAACCATATTAAACATAAAAAGCTCAACTGAAAGTAAATTGAGATTAATAATATTTTTATATTGGTTATCAACTACTAAAAATAATAATGAAAACAAGAAAAGCCGTGTATTGGAGCTAATATCCATCATGTGGCTTATTTTTGTATGCTTATAAATTAATAAAAATAACTACAGCCTATTAGATGCCCCGAAAGCCAATAAGGATAACGTCTAATAGAGTGATTGGAGGAAATATATATGGCAAAATTACAAGAAACTAAAAAACCTTTTGCAATGGATCTGCAATTGTTTGCAGATACTAAGCCATTACCTGAAAATCAGCAAGACCAACAACAAGGAGGCCCGCAAAACCAACAGCAGACACAGCAGCAACCAGCACCACAAAGTTTAAGGGATCAAGCAATGGCAATCCTAGCACAAAGCCAGGGTGGAGATCCTTCTCAGGGAGTGGCCCCAACACAGGGACAACCACAGTCAACAGAAGGTAATCCACAAGGAGAACAAACACCTAATCAAGCACCAGCAGGGGAACAACCTAATCAGGCTCCCGATAATGCTGATGCTTTAATTTTAGGCAAATTTAAAAGTCCTGAAGAATTAGCTAATTCTTATACTAACTTAGAGAAAATGAATACTCAAACCAGACAAGAGTTAGCACAGGCACAGCAAGCAGCTCAAGCAGCTGAAATGGCAGTTGAACAAATGAAACAACAAATGCAGGGTATCGTTAATCCACAGCAGACACAACCACAACTAACGCCAGAGCAGCAAAATGAGGCATTTATGAATAAGTTCTATGAAAATCCAACAGGAACTATTCAAGAAATGCTTAAAACTATAGTTGAGCCACAAATTCAGCCTATACAACAGCAAATGCAAGCACAACAGCAACAGCAAGCATGGAATCAAGCTGTAGGTGATTTTGCACAAAAGACACCAGATTTTGATAACTGGAAAGGACAAATGGGACAGGTACTAGATGCTAATCCAAACCTAGCCGATTTAGCAAGAATACCAAATGGTTTAGAAATAGCCTATAACATGGCTAAAGGACAGAATTATCAAGACCCTAGTTCTATGCTTCAAAATCAAGACTTTGTAAAACAAAATATTCTAAGTAACCAGGATATTAAAAATCAGATTATTCAAGAATATTTGCAAGGTATACAACAAGGGGAGAAAGCGCCTACCGTCATTAATGGCCAGGCAAATGGTTCAACGGTAGTAGTTCCAGAGGGTAAACCTCAAAATATGAAAGATGCCAGGGCAATGGCAATTAAAATGTTACAAAGTTAAACACGTAGATAAGGAGTGATTGGATTATGGCAGTAACAATGGCAAGTGCAGATCAAATATTAAAAATTGTATATAGAGAATTATTAGCTAATCAGTTAAACATAGAAACAGATCCATTATATAATGCGATAGAGAGTTCAACAGAGGGTGTGACAGGTAAGGAAGTTAGGGTTGCAGCACCATTTGGTGTAAATGGTGGTATAGGTGCAGGTGCAGAAGTTGGACCATTACCAAAGTCCAATGGAAATCAATATCAGCAATTTGTATCTACTCTAAAGAATCTCTATGGCACACTTTCAATTTCAGATAAATCCATAAAGGCAACTTCAAATAATGAAGGTGCCTTTATAACTTTACTCGAATCAGAAATTGAAGGGTTAAAGAAAACAGCAAAGTTCAACCTTTCAAGGATGTTATACGGTGATGGAGTAGGAATTATAGCTACAGCAAAAGGGGCAGTTACATCTCAGTTAACAATACCGATAGATGGTTATAAATATTTAATTGAGGGACTAACAATTGATATATTAAGTGCTTCAACTCATGCACCTGTAACAAATGGTGCAGGAAGAAGAATCCTAAATGTAAATAGAGGTGCTACACCTTCTATAACCTTAGATACAGATGGTGGCAATGTAACTTTAGAAGGAACAGAAATAATTACTGTTCAGCAATCTTATAATATGGAAATAATAGGACTGAAAGAAATATTTAAAAATACAGGTGCGCTATATGGAGTGGATAGGTCAGCTAACTACTGGATGGTTCCTTATATGCAATCTAGTATTGGTGCTATTTCGGATGTTAAAATACAGGCTGCAATTGATTATTTAGATGAAGTTGCAGGTTCAAAGGTTAATTTCCTATTGTGTTCAAGTGGTGTAAAAAGGGCATATCAGGCATACATGGAATCCACTAAGAGGAACGTTAATACGTTAAATTTATCTGGAGGTTTTACAGCTCTAAGCTATAATAACCAGCCCTTAGTTTCAAGTAAATTTGCCCCTACAGGTACATTAAAGTTGTTAGATACAACTAAGTTTACACAGTATAATATGGGAGATTGGGATTGGCTGCAAGGTACTATGGGTGCAATACTTACACAAGTAGCTGGAACTCCATTATGGGGAGCTACACTCGTTAAATATTGTGAGTTGATTTGTAAGCATCCTGGAGGTCAAGCAGAATTAAGCGGAGTAACTGAATCATAAAAAAGGTAAGGATTAAAGCCTTACCTTTTGCATTTAAGAAAGGTGATTTTATGTATATAGATACAGATAGAGAAGTTATAACTTCAAGTACCTGCAATATACCACAAAGATTAAAGCAGATAGATAAAGGCTATTTCGTGGTAAGAAATCATTCTATAGGACAATTTGAAGTACACCACAAGGATCAACCATTTAATACATTTTGCCTATCAATACCCTGGAATGAGCTAGACGAAAGAACCTTACAAATGGTGAGAGAAACAAGAATTGAATATATAAAAAATATTACAGCCCAAATGGACAGGAAAAATGAGCAGATTGGAATTGATGGAGATAAAAAACTTAAAGATGTTACAGAAACAGTTTCCAGGAATATTTACAAGTATGTAAAAGCTCATGAAAGTAAGGAAACTATAGACGAAGATAGTAAATATTTTAAAAAGGCGGTGTCTTAATGAGTACCGTAAAGGATGTTTACAAGGAAATTTTAAGTAAAACCAACAAGCCATTAAATCTAGCAACAATAAGACGTAGGATAAATGAGGCTATAGATTTTTTTAGTAGTATTTATGACAGAATGATATTGAAATCACAAATTACTATAAGTTGCGTTGATACTGACACTTACTATGAGATTCCAGTAGATTATATTGGAATATCTAAGGTATTAGACGCAGATAACAAGAAATATTATGATTTTCAAATGCTGAATAACTCTATAAAATTCAAAAATATAGGAAATTATACTCTGATAGTTACTATTAAACCAAACTTACAGCAGACAAGAGACATTAGGCTCCTTCAAAATGAAGTTATAAATATAAATCCATTATTTCTAAGACCTTTAATATTTTATATATTATCTCTTATAGAAGATGATCCTAATAAATCATCAAACTATATGAGTACAGCCAATACATTAGCACAGGAGGCTAATTTTATGGCAAAAAGGCAGGACAATGCAAATAAAAAAAGAATACCTGCTCTGTTATGGAGATAGGACGGTGATATAATTGTCAACTTTTAAAGATGCTATATCAGATGTTTTAAATAGAGTAGAAGAAGATCCTATAGACGAAGTTGAAGACGATATACTTCAAATGGTCAAGAATGGAATAAATGAAGGATATATGCTAATTGCAGCTAAAGCAGATAAAAGAACTAAAAATATTATATTTAGTTATGTAGACGGATATAAACTTCCAGATGATTTTGTAGAAGTTGTTAGTTTGTACCATAATTCGATAGGCCGTTTATCAATTTTAGACTATGAAATAATAGCTGACTTATTGTATATAAGGTCAAGAGATGCTCAAAATGGCAGTATAACGCTTACCTATGCTAATTATCCAGAACCATTAACAAATGATACGGATACAGTTAATATAAGTCCAAGCTATTATTACGCTTTACTTGTATATGGTTCTTATACTTATTATGTTTACAGAAGGAAGCCTGATATTGCAGAAATGCTTTTAAATGAATTCAATATGTTAGTAGGTGGTGATGGAACAAATGAAACTCAAAGAAATATTTAAATTTGCATTAAACAGAATAGGGGAGCATGAAGGTGATAGGCAGATAACCAATATTGTAATAAGTGGTATTAATGCAGGGTATAAAATAATTGCTATAAAGAATAAAAAGACTAAGCAAATTCCTATAACTGCAGAATTAAATGTACCTGTATCACTTCCAGTAGATTTTATTAACCTTGTTTTACTTCAAAAAGAAGGTGTTGATGGTGGAAGATTAAGTCCGAATGATTATTTTAGTGAAAGTGATATATTGCTGGTGACCAATCTTGATGTGGTAGGGGATCTAACTATGTATTACAATTATATACCAGTTGATTTAGTCTATGGTATTGATGATGAAAAGGAACCTTCTATACAAGCAGCTTATCATATCGCGTTAGCTTCTTATGCAGCTTATTACTATTTTATATTCAAGAAAGATTTTAATGCAGCAACTATGTGTTTAAATGAATTTAATGCAATAACGGGACTTGCAGAAACAACAGAAATAAACAGTGACCAACCCAATATACAAGAAAGCAATAAAAAATAAGGGAGATGTTATAAATGGCAAATTTAATTCATGTATATCAAGGATCTGTAACAAGTGGAGGAACGGATGGGACACAGGTATCTGAAGGAACTGAAACTGCACCAATAATCGTAGGACCTTTAAATGCAACAAACAATGAAGAAAGTTCAGCGATAAAATTAGCTATAAGATGTGATGCTGGATATAATTCATCCGGTAATGCTGTAATAACCCCTACAGGAACAACAGCAGATAAATGGGCATTAGCACCAGATAACGCAGGGGTAGCAGGAAGCTTCGGAACTTATGGATCGGCTCTTACTATATCAAGTGTAATAGGTACTACAAATACATTATTTTGGGTAAAAGCAAAAGCTTCAAATACAGAAACTCCAGCAAATGATACAAGTGTAGATTTAGTAGTAAATGCAACAATAAATGCAGTTCCTTAGTCACTAAATTACTTGTAGACTTGTAGATTGGAGGTGACTATAATTGTCTCAGGCAATAAGCAATTTAGAAGTTGGTAATAAAATTAAGTTAGGTAAATACCAGGTTGAATCTGAAACAGAAGAACCTATAACATGGATAGTTGCAGATAAAAACCATACTGGGTATCCTGCAAATTCAGTAACATTAGTAGCAGAAAATATAATTGATTTAAGAGGAGTTGACGGAGCAGAAGCCGGAAACTCAAATAGTATGAGGGCAAGTCATGGTAGCAACAGATATAGAACATCAAATTTAAGACAATGGCTAAATTCTAGTGGCGCAGCAAGTGGATGGTTTACAGCACAAAACTTAACAGATGGTACTACAGACACTAATAATCATGATGCTTCACCAATTGATGCAAATTTTTGTAATGGAAATGATGAGGCTTGCCCAACAGGGTATGACACTAAAAAAGGATTTTTAAATAGTTTTAGTGCAAATGAATTAAGTAGTATATTAAATACTGATCTTACAGTTGTAAAAAGTTCGGCAACTGATGGTGGAGGTAGTGAAGTTGTAACTGATAAAGTATTTTTATTGTCTAATACAGAAGTTGGATTAGCAGATGAAGGTGGCATTGCAGAAGGAAGCGAGTTGGCTTTATTTAGTGCATTATCAGCTTATAAGACAGCTCCTCTTACACAAGCAGCAATTTCAAATACTAAAGCTACTGGTATACCTTCCCCAATGACAGGCTCTTGGGAGTGGTGGTTAAGAACTCCTAAAACTGATCCCTTTATAGTTAATTTTATTGCTCCAGATGGTTCTCTTTCTGCAAATTATGCTAATACTGGCTCTATTGGAGTTAGACCTTCTTTAAACATAAATGATACTACTTTAGTATCTGATGATGTAGATTCTGATGGGGCGTACACATTAGAAATTCCTACAGGAACGCCTCAGACTGTTACAATATATACTAAAAGAATAGTAGAAGTTTCTTCAGGAACGTCTAATAAAATAAGTAATTTATCAGTTGGCGATAAAATTAAGTTAGGTAAATATCAGGTTGAATCTGAAACAGAAGAACCTATCGTATGGGTAGTTGCAGATAAGAACCATACTGGGTATCCTGCAAATTCAGTAACATTGGTAGCAGAAAAGGTAATTGATTTAAGAGGATTTGATGGGAAAGAAGCCGGAAACCAATATGGCGGTAGGTCAAATTATGGTAGTAACAGATATAGAACATCAAATTTAAGACAATGGTTAAATTCTAGCGGTGCAGCAAGTGAATGGTTTACACCACAGAATTTAGAAGATGGTACTACAGACGGTACTACATATGCTAATGGTTATGATGCTTCACCAATTGATGATAATTTTTCCAAAGATAGTAAAGCTTGCCCAACAGGATATGATACTAAAAAAGGATTTTTAAATTCATTTAGTTCAAACGAATTGAAAAGTATATTAGATACGGACCTTAAAGTTGTAAAAAATATGGCAACTGATGGAGGCAGTAGCGAAGTTGTAACTGATAAAGTATTTTTATTGTCTAATACAGAGGTTGGATTAGCAAATGAAAATAGTATTGCAGAAGGAAACATACTAGCTTTATTTAATACAGAATCTAATAGGCCATCCGGTCTTACACAAGCAGCAATTTTAAATACTAAATCTATTGATAAACCTAATATAGAAGATCCAAATGTAGAACCTTGGGATTGGTGGTTAAGAACTCCAGATTATTCTACTCCTTATTTGTGTAGGGAGGTTCATTATGATGGTTCTCTTGCTGAAAATTATGCTAATACCGGTAGTTTTGGAGTTCGTCCTGCTTTAAATATAAGTGATGCTGCTTTAGTATCTAACACTAAGGATTCTGATGGTGCATATACATTAGCGGTTCCTTCAGGAATAGATACTAAGAGAATAGTAACTGTTCCAGGAATACCTCAGAGTGTTACAACAGATACTAAAAGAGAAATAGCTAACTCATTAAAAGTATCCACTGATTCTAAAAGAGAAATTACAAATAGTGAAGGTACAAAGGCAGACACTAAAAGGATTTTAAAATCTATTCAAACAATTGCAGCAGATATTAAAAGAAAAGTCATAGAGTTAAATACAAGTACATTTGACACATTAAGAAGGTCTGAAAATTCAATATCAATATCAATTGATACAGAAAGAAAAGTACGCCCAGCACAAACTATTAACATAGATACTAAAAGAAAAATTAAAGAAATTCAAATTACGCGTGTAGATACCAAAAGAATTAATCAGTTTATTCAAAATTTTAGAATAGATACCAAGAGAATATCTTTATTTGTTAATTTTCAAAATAAGGCTGTTAAAAAATATGATATTCAAATGGATTTAATGTATGCTGTTACTAATGATCTTATTAAAGTAACACAAAATGACTTCGGGGCAGTTGTTTTTAATATTACTATAGCTTCAAATGGTGAAAGCGTTAATTTAGTAGGAAATTCAATAAATATTATTATTGATAATAAAAACAATGTTGGCGTTTGTACAATAGTAGATGCCGTAAATGGTGTAGTCCAATACAAACTAACACAAAAAGATACGGCCACATTAGGTGTACATCAATTCGCCTTAGAACTAATTACAGCAGATAGCAGAGTTACAACTGAAAAAGCAAAATATACAGTAATAGAAGATTTAAATTCATAAAAGGGTGATGAATTTATGGATAAAGAAAGTTTATTAAGCTTTAATTTTTCTAATGGAATAAATGAGTATAAAGATGAAACTCTTTTAGATGCAAGTGAAGCGAGTAAAGCACAAAATATAGACATAGACAGTGGCGTTTTATCTACTATAAAGGAACCTTCTACTGTTTTAAAACGAAGCAATATAGTTAGACTTGCTAAATTTTTTAAAAATGGCAGTACAACTTTAATGCCCCTAGAAACTAATTCAGATTATTTAAATTATCAAGTTGGAGATACTGAGGTAATGTTGATTGGAGATGGCATTACCTCAGTTAAAGTTTATGATGGAAGTTCTTACAGAAATCTTGAAAATAGAAGAATAGAAAATATAACTACTCTTAATATACCTCCACTTAAACCACAAACAATTGTGAGAATAGGTGGAGGAAGTAAGGAAAATTCAATTAAAGTACAGTGTTTTCCAACTGTAGATAACGTAAATTCTATATATATTAGAAGGTCAATTGATATGAGAGGCTATGATTGTGGGCAGCCTGTTCCTTATGATGCCATACCATATGCAAGTGAAAGCGATATACTAGAAACTTACGTTGGAGAGGTTATTACTTTATTTGAAAAAGGTTATCCTAGTGTTGATACTTATGATCCAACTACTGGTCATACGATCACTACTAAAATGACTAGCGGACCTAAAGTAATTGTTATGTTTATTCAATTTCCTGTTACAGAGGATATGATTACGAAAAGTGTTACTGCACCACAGACTTTTACTGAAAGCCCTCCGAAGGGGAGCATGATTGAGTTAAACCATGAAAGAGTATGGCTTGCTGGTGATGTAGATTTTCCTAATAGAGTGTATTTTTCTAAAGATTTAGACATAGACGATTGGACTATACCTATTGATGAAGGGGAAGCCAACCAGCATGGAGGATTAATTGATGTTCCTACCTGGGATGGTGGTATAATCATAGGCCTAAAAGTTTTATTCGGAGATCTATTTGTTTTTAAGAATAGAAATATCTTTAGAATATTTGGAACCTATCCAGGTAACTATGAATTGGAACAGGTATGCAGCACAACAGGTGCAATATCTGATAGAAGTATAGTATCAGGACCTTCTGCTGTATATTTTGCATCAAAAGAAGGTATATATGCGTTCAACGGAACATCTGCAAATCTTGTTAGTCAAAAGATTAGAGACACATGGAAAAACATTAATCAGGACTATATTAAAAATGCAGTAGGTATTTTTTATGATAATAAATATTATCTTGCGGTCCCTGAAGGAAATTCAACAACTAATAATCTTTTAATTAAATACAATACGGAAGATGGCAATTTTACATTTATAAGAGGATTAGAAATAAATGATTTTATAGAATTTAACGGAAATATGTATTTTAGCAATGATTCAGGCGTTTATAATATGTTTCAGTCAGAGGACCTTAATACTAATGGATATGAAGCAAATTGGACAACAGGAAAGTTAAACTTTGGAGCTTCAAATGCAGTAAAGAGAACTGAAAAAATGTATTTTTTAGGTAGTGGAAATGGTAAAATTCAAATAAGCATAGAAAATGAGAAAGGCAAGAAAAAGACTGTTAAGCTTCCTTTACCCTCAACTGAAAAAATGTTTAAAAAAAGAATAAGAAATAGAGGTAGGACACTTAAATTTTCATTTTCTAGTGTAGAGGGTTCAAAATTCAAGTTAAAAGATATGCAGATAACATATGAAACAGAATACGATTAAGAGGTGCTTATATATGGATTATTCAAGAAAGAATATAACTGGGACTGATCCGGTAGATATAAAAAACATAAATGATAATTTTAAATATTTATTTATGAAAATATTTCAAAAGGTAGCGGCAGTAACAACTTCTTCCGTTTCTAAAGAATCACCTGAACAAGCTCAAACAACTCAACCATTTCATATTGAAGAACCAGACGAACCACCTGCGCCAACTTATGCCTATTTTGCTGATGATCCAGACATAAATCTTCCAACGTTATAGGTAATAAGATAATGTTTGATATTTTAGGTATAAAATATGGTGATTTAGAATACCAGAAAGATGGAATTCATGGCAAATATTATTATTTTGAGGTAAATAATTTAGGCGCAAATTTTGAATTTTATCCTAGTTTATCTATTCCTATACTATGTAAGCAAAATGTAAAAACATTAAGTGGAGATGAAGTTTACAGAAGTCTTAGGTGTTATTCACCTACAGGAACAGCTATGGTTGATATGGCTGTATTTTGTACTTACCCAAGCTCATGGCTTCCAGATAATGAAATTGAAGCATATTCAGATAATGGCACTATGGGAACATTTGTAGACGCTTATAATGGTAATGTATATACTAGAAATTCAGATCCGGGCGAACTCAATTATCCTAATCTTTGGTTATCACCATATGGTTGTGATACAAGTACAGAGCTTACACTTCTTCAGCAATTAGAAATTATACGTAAATTTATACCCTATTATTCTAATACTAAAAATAAATATTTCATGAGCGGCAATTTAGCTTCTAATACAGGGGGTAAATGTAGTTTTGAAGTACCCGATTCTGCAATAAAAGGGTATTCATCAATAAGTAATACAGCGTGTAAAGCTGGAGATGATATAGTAACTATAAATGGCAAAAAGTATGATCTATATAAAAGTAAATATGACTATATTAGCAATCTTTTTGACAAATATGGTACATGGTATTCTAATGAAAATAATGTTGGTAGCTGTGGTAGTTACTCTGTTGATAGTAATGGCAAAATAACTTCTCCTATTTATGTTTTGGAATATAAAATTATAAAAAAGCCGGCATTTTCTGGCGTTTTAGATGATATTAAAAAATCAATAGGTATTTCAACACCGAATTACAATAATGGAATTTTACTCAATAAATCTATACATACTTTGTGGATTAACATTAAACTATTTATTGTAAACTGGTATGAATATATGGGAAAGTCAGATGAATTTATTAAAAGTGCAGCTACAACTATACTTTTAGATAAAGATTGTTATAATTATGACCTTAATCCAACTGTATCAATTACCGCAGACGAAAAAGAGCAAATTGAAACTTTAATAAAAAACGATAGAATTCAAAATGGTAAATATAGATATTTTTCTAAGAAAGAGTATAACTCAGTAATAGAGCACATTAATAATATTACAGTATCCACGCTATCTAAGATTGATGTTGATATGACAGCATTAAGCAGTAAGCATTTTCAAAATATCATAGATGTTATTAATGCTTTTATTAAAAACTATAAATATGATTTTAGAATTTATTACAGGAATAGGAGTAATGCTGAAGGAGATATTCCAGGAGATAAGCACTGTATAGAGTTTAAAGCTGGAGATGATTCCAAGGTTTCATATACAAATAAACAGGTAGATGTTCCTTATACTAAACTATATTGATGGAATAAGGAGATGATAATATGGCAGGTTACACAACATATTCAGGACTAAGCAATGTTGCGCTGCAAAATCCACTTACAAAAGTCTTACCAGATAGCGGATATGCTGCTAAAGCACAGAGTCAATATGATCCTTCCTATAATTTAAAGGTTACAGGACTTCAAAATACTTTAGCAAATAACCTATCTAACCTAGAAAATTCAAAGGGACAAATTGTGGCCAATTATGATAAATCTGTTGCTAGTCAAAACTTAAATAATGAATTATCAAAAAATAACTTAAATAATGATGCTTTAAATAGAGGACTAGGTAGGAGCTCAATAGTAACAAGTGGATTAGCACAGGCAGACGTTATAAATAATAGAGCATTGGCAGGAATACAGGGAGATAAAACAACAGCTTTGAATAATGTAGCACTTCAACAGGCAAATGCAAATATGGATGAACAGAACCAGCAAAATACAATGGCAGCGAATAGATTAGATGATTTGCAAGCCTTAGCAGATAAATTAAAAGATAAGGACCTAGATAGATATGATAGTGAATTAGCGAATAATAGAAACTATTATATGCAGCAGCTTAATTATAATAATGCAGTAGGACAATTAAATGATAATAACTACTGGAAAGGTGTAGATCAGGGTAACTGGCAGCAACAATTCAATTTAAATAAATCTAATTCACAATTTAATAATGATTTGAATTTGAAAAAGTATAATCTTGATGCAAGCAATTCTGCGTTCGCTAATAATTTAAACGAGAAGAATTATAACACATCACAAGGCGCAGTCAACGCCAAAATATCAAATGCTGCAACTGATGTATATAGCAGAATATATGGTCAATTTAATAATTCTAAAGATGCTTTATCCTACTTACAATCTAATAAGGCAAGAGTAATAGGACAAATGACACAGGCCGGTATGACACCAAATGATGCTATGAATTATTATATAGCTATGTCAAAAGATTTAGGTTCTAAGCAGTATTCTAAAAAGTAAAGGAAGTGCATATAAATGACTTTACCAGATTGGAAACCTATAAAAAAGAAGAAAAATGAATATGATGATACGGATTCAGATGGTTCAAGTGATTTTTCAAGTAGCTCAAATGGTTCAGATAATGTAAACCTTCCAGATTGGAAACCAATACCAACTAAAAACGAGGATAGCAATTTAGGTGATTTAGGCGATATAAGTAATATGTGGGTGGATGATCCTGCAAGTACGCCAGGTAAAACCGTAAGTAATTATGATGCCGGGACTGATAATTTAAAAAGCAGTCCCGGTTTTTTTAGTAAAATAAATGATTGGCTTAATAACAGTGCATTAGGAAGGTTCGGAAAGAATCTTGATACAAGCAATAATAACTCTAGTCTAAAGGATGTTACTCAGGGATTTAGTGAGCAACAAGATACACCTAATCCAATAAAGGCCATATCGGATACTTTTAGTGATATTGCAGATAAATATAAAAATGATAATGTGGATACGGGTATATTTACACCTATTACAAAAGCCGAGGATGCTCTTAGAGAAAGTAATTTATATCAAAATATGGCTAATAGCCCTATAGGTCAATTTTTAAGTAGAGTTGGTGAAAAAGCAGGACAGACAGCAACGTTTAATCAAGGAGAAGGTACGGACGTAAAAAGTGCAGATACAGGAAACAATATAGCAAACACTGTTGCCGATTGGATTGGTACAGGAATGGGACTTGCGGCTAATCCAGAAGGTGGTCTAGGAAGTATAGGAGAAGGACTAGAAAAAGCTGTAGGAAAACCAGTGGAAAATTTCATAAGCCAGCCTATAAGAAATGCTGTAGCTAATAAACTAGGGAAAAATTCAATAGATGAACTCTCCACACCAGTGTATAATGCCCTCCAATATGGACTACAGGCTAATAAAACAGGTTTAGAATGGGCAGGACTTACAGGTGCGCAGGATGCTGTAAATAGTGGCAATTCCAATATACAACAGCCCTCTAGTACCGATATTGCAAAAGACTTGTTTAGCAGTTATTTAGGTGGGGCAATATTTGGTATGGCAGCAAAGGGATTAAATGAAGAAGTAATGCCTAGAGTTAGCAATATGTTTGAGAAAAAGAGGCTTAACAACGAAGGTTTTCAAGAAGTAAGTCCTGATAGTGGTATTTGGTATAAGAATAATACTGAACAGCAGTTTGTACCAGACGATCCCACTGGAACTGTAGGCCACTATGAAGATGTAAAAACACAGCCAACTATATATTATGAACAAGTACCATATAGAGGCCAAATGATACCTAAATGGACTGTTCAATTGAAAAAGATTATGGACAATTCTAAAAATGCAGACGAAACTTATGACGCTATGGCTGATTTCTACAATGGTATACACAAAAATACAGACAATCTTCTAAATACAGAAAATCCAGTAAATACACAGCCAGGAGAAGAAGATACTGCAACTATGCCAGGTGAAGATACAGATAGACTACAAAATATACTGCAAAATATAGATAATACAGAGACTACAGACACAACAACTATGCCGCAAAGCACTAATATTGAGCCTACTGTACCACAGCCTATAGCACCGGAGAATAAAGTACCACAGCCTAAGTATTCAGATGATTTCCTAAATAAGAGAATTCAAACTTTGACGGATATGTCTAAAAATCTTATTGAAAATAATGGTGGCAAAGTTACTCCAGAAATTGAGAATAAACTTAATAATATAAGTTTTGAACTCAATAAATTATTGAATATGAAAAATAGAAATCAGGCTAATGTTGATGATACATTGAATACACCTGCAAATAATACACCACCACAGCAGGATTTAATTCCCAATAATAATCTAAATCAACAGCCGCAAGTAGAGAATACCACTAGAACAATCCCACAGGCAGAAAATACCGCAGAAAATGCCACTGAAATGGTCCCACAGAAAGAGGAAGTAGCAAAGACACCTAAAGAAAATAACATCTCTGTAGAAGTCCCTAAACAGCAAATAAACACACCTTCAATTAGACCTAAAACTATAGAATCAGGGCAAAAATATAAACTTAAAAATTTAGGTATAGTTACTATAAAGGATAATGACGGTAAATTAATAACAGCAAAACATAAGAGTGGCCAGGATATTAAGATAGGAATTAAAGGCTTTAATAATTTAAATCCTCAATATTTAGGCAATAATGTTTCTAGTGAACAAGAAGTACCGGTGCAGGAAGAAAATAATATTTCACAAGAAGTACCTGTGCAGGAAGAAAATAATATTCAACAAGAAGTACAAAATAGTCAAGAGCCAGCAGTTCAAAAGGTTAATGATAATGTAGAAAAGATTAAAAATGATGAAATTCCAGATAATATTAAGAAAATTTCAACGAAATTAATAGGTGTTGATCCACAAAGATTTCAATTTAAGGAAGACACAAATTCCAAGACTGGTGCTAGTAATGAATTAAAAGGAACAAATAGATTTGACCACACTAAAGCAGGAGTCGTTACTGTATGGCAAGATAAAAGCGGTAGGAATTGGGTAGTAAATGGCCATCATAGGGTAGAACTTGCAAATAGAACTAAAACACCTTATGTAAATGCTATGGTGCTTAAAGAAAAGGACGGTGTAACTGATAAACAGGCAAGGGAAATTGGAGCACTTCAGAATATAGGAGAAGGTAAAGGAAGTGCTAAAGATGCAGCACAAGTTTTCAGAGATGGAGGATATAACTTAGAAGATATAAGAAACTTGGGATTATCTACTACAGATAAATTTGTTAAACAGAGCTATAATATATCAAAACTTAATGATAGACTTTGGAACAAAGTTGTAAATAAACAGATAAAGGATGGTCAAGCATCCATGATTGGTGAAGCTTTCCCGGCTGATAATAAGAAAAATATAGTCAATCAAAATGCAAGTATGGATTATATTCAAAGTGAAGGGCACGTTTCAGACCAGGAATTAAAAGAGGTTATAGACCAAATTAAAGCTGCACCGGTTACAGGACAGCAAATGGATATGTTGGGTGGCTCACAGTTTATATTGAAAAATAACTTTAAGAATAAAGTAAAACTTATATCTAAAGTTAAGTCAATTTTGGGAAGTGAAAAATCAGCTTTTAACAATGTTTTAAATAAGAAAAAAGCAAGTTTGCTTAATGAAAAAGGTAATGTACTAAACGATACAGCCAATAAAAAACAATTAAATTTAGTTAAGCAAGGCTTAGAGTTAGTGGATCGGGGTAAGAATAAAGCAGGCGATCCTATTAATGATATATTAAATCAGTATGCAATTAAGATAGAACAGGGTATGAGCAATGTTAAAGCAGCAGAGGGAGCTAGTAAAGAAATAGTTGATTTAGTGGATAAGAGTGGTTATTTAAATAAATTAAATAATAATCAAATAGAAGGCCAGCAAAGTTTATTAGGAGGTTTAAGTGATGAAAAACAGGGACAAGGTGCTACTGGCAATAAAACTTCGGGAACAGGAACAGGAGTTCAAAAAAATGCAGGAGAGGCAAATCAACAGATACAACACCAGGAAGAGTTAGCCAAGGTTACTCCAGAGCAAGAAAAAAAGATTCAAGTTTTAAGTGAAAGAGCAGAGAAATTAGGACATAATAAACCTGAATTTTCTATCAATAAAAATGGATTGGTTCTAGTAACAACTAAATCTAAAAGTAATAATATTATGAAACACACGATATTTAAAAATGGAGAAACTGGCACAGGACATTTTGGAGATAAGAAAAAGGTTGTTCCGTTAGAAGTCAAGCCTAATGTAAGTTCAATGACTAAAAATCAATTATTTAAAGCTATAGATGAAACACCTCTATTTAATAAATATAAACCCTCTCAAAATACTGTGGATTGGGGCAATGGTAAAACCAAGGGACAGGGTAAAAGAATAGGTAATATGGTTATGGGTGCTATGGGGGATGCTCCCCAAGGTAAAAAGACCTATATAAATTTAGTTGGCAACGTACCTGAATTTCAAACTAATGCTGATGATTTTAAAGGCATGAGTGAACTAAATAAAACTAATTATTTGAAAGCTAGGGAATATGGACTTAACCATAATCAAGCTATGGTATATGAAATTGTAAAAAACAACAGTCATGGTCTAACTGATAGCCAGGTAATGGATAGGATTAAAAACTATGAGAATATAAGTGGAGTAAAGAATAAAGAAGATAACGTATCAAAAAAATCTACATGGCTTGATACAATATCTAAACACGATATTAATTACGATAAAGCATATAACGCTTATAGAGGTATAAGTTTTGATCCTGAAAGAAGAGCAGAAGAAGAGCAAACTAGTTATGTCAATTCCATGAAAGACATATATATAAAAATGCTAAAATTAGCTAAAACCCCTGAACAAAAGGCAGTTTTAGAAAGTGAACTAAATAAATATAAAGACAACTACATTAGACATATGAATACCATATTAGATGCTAAATCAAGGACCTTGAGTTCCATGATAACCGGTCCTGCTAGATTTCCGAAAGCTAGGAATGAAAAAGCTTTAAATACAGAACATAAAAGAATAACTGAATTTTTAAACTGGCAGAAAAAAGCTGAATCAAGTATAAAGAAAAAAATTACTGGTGCTATGTCAGACGATCAAAAAGATGAAGCTGAATATGAAAGGCTTAAAAAAGAGGCTTTAAATACCATAGAGGTATTAAAAAGTATTGAAAGTGGCAAAGAATTTTACAGTCCTTCATTGTTTAGAAACGGATTAAGAGGTAAATTAATGAGAAGCCTTAATAATGGTAATGTAGAAATTGTTAGTAAGGTATTGGACTTTATTAAAAAAACAGAAGCTGAACACCTTAAAAAGCCTGTATTTTCCTCAACTAATGGGATATGGAGAGCTGTAGAAAGTGCAAAAGAAAAACTTACAAATGTTCCCGAGGCTAAGACGGGTGAAGAAACCATAAAAGAGTATGACGGTGCTTCAATAGTTAGAAATTTTGACGCTGATAGAGTTCAAATAAAATTTGATGAAAAACCTAGTGAAGAAGTTAGAAAAGAATTAAAAAGTACAGGATGGCACTTTTCACCTACTAATAATGTATGGCAAAGGAAGTTAACTCGTAATGCTGAATATTCTTCTAAGAGAATATTGGATAAATACTTTAAAGATAAGGTTTTAGAAACACAAACTAAGAAATCTACTGGAACAAAAGCCTATATTGCACCAGATAGAAAAACTTTAAATAATGGTGGCACAGGTGAAACATTACCCAGAAAACAAATTATAGATAGTCTTATAAAAGAATTAGATATACCAGCTAGAGTTGGCCGAATGAATAAACGTAAAGCTTCAGGAATATATAAAGAAGAACCACAGGTCATCAGAACTAAATTAGCTGAAGACATACCAACCTTATCACATGAGATTGGTCATCATCTTGATATGTTATATAGAATAAATGATTTAGTTAAAAGTAATTCTAAATTTAATAAAGAAGTTATGAATTTGGGAGAAGAGCAAGCCAAGTTACAAAAACTAAATACTGAGGAACAAAGAAGTGAGGGAATAGCTGAATTCGTTAGAAAATATCTAACTGGTGAGGATTTAGGTAATGTTACATTTACCAATATGTTTGAGAAAATATTAGATGGAAAACTAATAAAGGCACTTAATATTTTTAGAAAGCACTATGTGGAATATCAAAATGCTGATCCAGGTAGTAGAATTTTATCTAATGTGAATTTTGGAGATAGTAGAAAAACTGTTAAAGAAAAGACACAAGAAAAAATGAAGGATATTAAAAACTCTACTTTTGATAAATTTTATACTACCTGGGTAGATGAATTAAGGCCACTAGAGAATTTAGTTAAGCAAGGCACACCAAAAAGTATACAAAGTGATCCTTTTAGAATGGCTTGGTTATTTAGAGGCTGGAGTGGTAAAGCTATAGGAGCTATTAAATATGGAGTTTATAACTATAATGCTAATGGTAGACTTATTAAAGTGTCGAAAGGTTTGAATGAAATATTAAAACCTATAAAAGCAGATTATATGGACAATTTCAGGAAATATATTATAGCAAAAAGAGTTATTGAAAAAGAAGGACAAGGAATAAGGACAGGCTTTGATTTAATGGATGCGGAAAAAGTAGTTGAGACATATGGTAAAAATAAAGAGTTTGTAAAAGCACATGAAGAACTACAAACTTATCAAGATGCGATACTCAAAAGACTTGTAGATGGCGGTTTAATGAGTACCGAGCAATATAATAAGATAAAGCAACTTAATAAAGACTATGTCCCATTTTACAGAATTTTGGACAATGAAGAAGGTGCTAATAAATATACTGGAAGTACCTTTGGCAATATTAAAAGTCCTGTTAGAAAAATGAGAGGTAGCAATGCTAGTATAGTTGATCCAATAGAGAGTATAGTTAAAAATACTTACTATTTCACTAATTTATCTGAAAGAAATTTAGTAGCACAAAGTTTAGTTAAATTTGCAGGAGAAAATCAAGGCATGGGTAAATTTATTGAGAATGTAACACCTAAGTTTTCAGTAACTAAATTTGGCTTAAAAGAAATTAAAAATCAACTAGAAGGTGCAGGGTTTGATATTGAAAATTCTGACCTAGAAAAAGTAGTAGCAGTATTTAGACCAATAATGAAAGGTAATGCAGCAGAAAATATTATAACAGTATCTTTTAATGGCAAGCCTAAATTATATCAACTTGATCCTGATATATACAATGCAGTTATGGGACTAAATAGAGAAAGTAGTGTTTTAATATTTAGAATTGCCAATATTGCCACTAAAACATTAAGAGCAGGAGCAGTCTTAAATCCTGAATTTGCACTTAGAAATTTAGTTAGAGATGCAATGGATGCTTCCGTATACTCAAAGTATCATTTTATACCTATACTGGATACTATAAAAGGTTTATCTCATGTACTTAAAAAGGATGAAGTGTACCAATTATGGTTAAACAGTGGTGGAGCTCAAAGTGATTTTGTATCTATGGATAGGGATTACTTAGCTAAAGGTGTAAGAAGTGTGTTATCTAAAGGTAAACCATTAGAAATCTTAAAAGACTTCTTAAAGAATCCACTAGAACCTCTTAGGTGTATTTCGTCATTATCAGAAGAAGCTACAAGGTTAGGACATTTTTCTAAAGGATTAAATAAAGAGGGCAATTCAAGAGAGGGAATATCAGAGTTAGGATTAAGTACAAGAGATTTAACACTAGACTTTCAAAGAAGTGGGACAGCAGGTAAAAGTGCTAATAAGGTAATTGCTTTCTTTAATGCCACAGTACAAGGCCAGGATAAAATGATAAGGACATTTAGAAATCCTAAAACTAGAACGGCAGCCTTAATCAAAGCTTTAATAGGTATAACCTTGCCGTCACTTATACTATGGTCTATGTACCATGATGATGATAAAATTAAGGAACTTCCACTATGGAGAAAGGATTTATTCTGGAACATACCTACTGCAGATCATGTTATAAGTGTTCCTAAACCTTTTGAATTAGGTATAATTTTTGGAAGTTTACCTGAAAGAGCGTTAGATTATTTTAAAAGCAATGATCCAAAGGCTATGAAATCATGGGTAAGTGACTTTTTGGAAAATATGCTTCCAGGGGCAATACCAGCAGCAGTTCAACCTATGTTTGAGTGGTGGGCAAATAAGAGTTTCTTTACTGGTCTTCCACTTGAAAATGAAGGAGATAAGAATCTTCCAGCTTACCAAAGATATTCGGCTTCTACCTCTTTGTTAGCTAAAGATTTAGGAAAATTAGCTTCTACATTTACAGAGGGTGGCCTATCTCCTAAAAAAATAGACAATACAATTCAAGGATATACGGCAGGATTAGGTAAGTATGCTGTAAATGCTATTGATGCTATTTTAGGTGCTAAAAATGAAAAACCAGCCGGTCCACTGGAACAAATTCCAGGTTTAAAAGGATTTTTGGTTAATCCATATTCACAGCCAAGAATCATTGATGATTTTTATTCACTTAAAGAGGATATTGATTCAAAATACGAAGAAGCTGTTAAACAATTTAAAGCTGAAAATCCCGATATGTCTGATAGTGATTGGCGCAGGGCTTTAAAAAATGATATTACACCTATTCAAAATCCTGCAAAAGAAGTAATCAGCTTACCTGATGGTCTTTCACAACTGCATAACCAGCAGTATGAATACAATAAAGCATCACAATATTTAAGTGATGTGAGAAAAAAAGAACAGGCCATTTATTCAGATGATAGTTTATCGGCAGCAGTTAAGAGAGGAAAGATTAACGAGCTTCAATTTGAAGCTACTCAATATATAAAGCAGTTTAACAGTACAGGAAGTGCCGGAGATGTAGGAAGCAGTAATACACAAAGTAACAATACGCAAAGTACAGGTTTTGGAAGTGGTACTTCATTTTTTGGAAATACAAAGAAAAAATCTACTAGGAAAAAATCCACTGGAAAATCAATGCAACCAGCACAATTTGGGCAGTAGCAATCTTTTATATCATAAAGGCTGAAATAGTCTTTTTTATTTTGCCTAAAAACAGGAGGTTTGATATGGAAAATGAAATACTTAAAATTGCAGTTAACCAAGGGCTTTGGGCAGTGCTATTCGTAGTGCTGCTTTTTTATATTCTGAAAAAACAAGAGGAGCGTGATAAAAAGGCAGAAGAAAGAGAAGAGAGGTACCAGGACATAATTTCAAAACTTACAGATAAATTTAATATTCTGGAAGATGTTAAAAAAGATGTGGCAGAGGTAAAAGATAGAATATTTAAATAAGGAGGTCTTATAATGCTGAATGGAATTGACATATACGAAGGTGACAATATTTCTGATTGGAACTTAATTAAGCAAAATTATGATGTAGTAATACAAAAAGCTACTCAAGGAACTGGACATACTGACAGGCTCTTACATTACAGGTACCCCAAAATTAAAAATGCAGGACTAAAAATTGGATTTTATCATTTTGCTCAATATAATTCTAGAAATCCAATTGAGGAAGCTCAACATTTTTTAAATGCTATAAAAGAATTAGAAAGTGACACAGTTTTGTTTTTAGATATAGAGATAGAGGATAAATGGGACAAACAGGTTGCGATAAATTTTGCCAATGCTTTCATTAAATATGTACAAAGTCAAGGTTATGGCATTGGTATTTATACAGGCTATTATTTCTATAAAGATTACTTGAAAGGGAATATACCTGAGGTACCTTTATGGATTGCAAGCTATGGAAAAGAGCCTCCTACTTATCCAGAAGATTCATGGCAGTACTCAGAGAATGGACAAATTTTAGGTGCTATTGGGAAGGTAGACTTAAATTATTTCAATGAGAATATATTATTAAGTAATGGAGGCATTAAAAAAGTGGAAAGCATAGTTGTATATCATTATGGGGCAGACGAACATAGTGCTGAAATATTGGCTGATTTTCTACAATGTCCTACAATTTCTAGCGATAAAAAGTTTGATTATAGTTGTGTAAAGAATGTTTATGGAGTTGGTTGTAAGAAAGAAGATTATACAAGCTATTTGACAAAATTAATTAGTGGTGTAGATAAATATGGAACTTGCAGAGCAGTCTTAGATTTTATTGCTAATGGAGGTAAATAATTATGGATATAAATATAATAACTAGTTTAGTAAGTGTAATGGTTGGCGGAGCTATAGGATATATAGCTCCTAAAATTAAACTTAACAAAAATATAGAAGACAATATTAATACAGGATTAGCTGAGGCTGACAATTTAATAAGTACAGCAAAAGCTATAGCTCCAAATTCTAAAGTTGTGAATATAATTGATTTTATAGAAAAGAGGGCTGAAAAAGAAGTCCAAAATGCTGAACAATTAGCTCATACAGGAGATTTACAATCAAATGAGGAAAAATTCAAATCTGCACAAGATGGTATATATAATTCATTAGAATTGATTGGGGTTAAACCAGATAGTAAATGGAGAAAAGTTATTGATGATAGTATTCAAAGTGCTGTAAATCAATTAGGACATAAAGCAGTCCCAGAGATTGAAAAAGATAAGAAAATAAATGAATTGCAACAGCAGTTACAGTTGATGCAAGCAAGAAATAATCAATTGCAACAAACTATAGCTCAGATAAATGAAAGTACTTCACAAGTTAAGATACAGTCTCAATCTGTACAACCAGTGGAGAAGTAAATTCAAGCCTAGTGGGTAATGAACTGCACCTTGTCAAGTAGACAGCATAAAAAGAAAAAAATTTAATGGGTTGGGTTCTTTACAGAATCCAGTCTTTTTTTATGAAACAATACAACTTAGTAAATATTTATTGTATGATGGCGACAATTTGTTCAGTTTTTATTTGCGATTTATACTCGCTATTTTTATACCGTTATTATTGAAAAAGTACGATTAAAAAACATAAAATGTGATATAATAATTTTAAAAGAAGCCGTTACGGTTTTTTAAATCAGATTGTTTTTAATTAATCAAAGTGCACTCAATGGGATGGGTACATTTTAATTTTTTGAATGATTATTTCTATCATCATCAACGGTAATAGAAATAACTTTAAGTTTAGAGTGGAAACTATTCTGGAAAAATTATAAATTAGTAATATATATGTATAAATATTACTAAATGTTTATCAAATTACCTAGAGTAATTTTTATAGTAATGCATAAACTTTAAATATAACTAGTAAAGTTTACTATAAAAAAGGAGTGAGTACTATGTCATATAGTAACAAACCAGTAGTTCCACAAGCTAAAGCAGCATTAAATCAGTTTAAAATGGAATCAGCTAAAGAAGTTGGAGTAAACTTAAAAAATGGCTATAATGGAGACCTAACTTCCAGAGAAGCTGGATCTATAGGTGGAAACATGGTTAAAAAAATGATTCAGACATATGAACAAAATTTAAAATAAATATATAGCAAAAACCTGTGCTTTAAATTAGGGCACAGGTTTTATTATTATTTGTCAAGATATGGATTTATTAATAAAATGATAGCATTAAATAGGAATTTATTCAATAGGTAATAGCATATAAATATATATAGAACTTAGATTAATCCTCAGTTAAGCATATCTTTTTCAATATAATTTAATTATTTTTAAAATTTTATCAAATTCACAAATTATTATTTTTTAATTTTTCCATAATTATGGTGTGCTGTGATATAATGTATTTAATAGCAGCAAATCATGTTATGTAACTTACCTTCTCCCGTAAATGCTATATGAGTGGATTGCAGGTATAATGGGTTGACACAATGGGAGGAGGTAATATGAATGAGCTTTTTCTTTTTGTGCATTATAGTGCTTTCTATAACTGAAGTATCAAGTTTGTGTATTTTATCAGTATTCTGTTATAAACAAGATAAAATTAAAATGTTGTTTGAAAGTAAGACAAGTGTTTCAAAAGATAAAGTTTTAAATGATGTTAGGGTCGGTGTAGATAAACCTAAAAAAGAAAATAGCAAGTAACTTCGGCTAAAAGCTACTTGCTCATATAAGTTTTTTCATGCATGACATAGTTTTGTGAATATATACAGCTTCCTGTAATTCACTCACCCTATTATTATATTATAAACTGGACAAAAAATACACTATATAATTAAATTTTTATTATAATTATGCTATATTTATTATGTATTTTAGTGGGATAAAGATACAAATTACTATGATTACATGTATTAATTAAGTAGAAACTTCAATAATAAAGCTAAGTTGAGGTTCTATTTTTTTGTAATAAAGTGGACAAGAACCCAGTATTTTATTATAATGTAAACAAAATATTAATAATTGGGGGGAATTTAATTGAAAAGGAAAAACTGTATAAGCAAGGTTATAATAGCTTTTATTACTATGATTTTCTTGTTTACACTAGCAGGGTGTGGATCTAGTAATAATAAAACAACTAGTCAAAGTAGTACCACAACAACACAAAAAGAAAATAGTTCAAATACAAAACAATCTGTAAGTGGAAATCTAAAAGTACATTACATAAATGTTGGACAAGGTGATAGTGAACTAATCCAGCAGGGTGACAAAAATATGCTGATTGATACGGGAACCAATGCATCAACCGATACGTTAATATCATATCTGCAATCCCAAAACATTAAAAAGATAGATTATTTAGTTCTTACTCATCCACATGAAGATCATATTGGTGGGGCAGATGCAGTTATAAATAAATTTGATATAGGTACCATTTATATGCCTAAAGTAACTACGACTACAAAGACATTTGAAGATGTTATGACTGCTATGAAAAATAAAAATCTTAAAGCTACAACACCTAACCCTGGAGATACATTCAAGTTAGGTGAAGCAAGTTGTGAGATATTAGGACCTATAAATTCAAATAAAGAAGATTTAAATACTTATTCTATAGTGATGAAGGTTACTTTTGGTAGTAACAAGTTTATGTTTACAGGGGATGCTCAAGCAAGTAATGAAGAGGATATGATTAATAAAGGATACGACCTTAGTGCTGATGTTCTAAAGGTTGGACACCATGGAAGTCATACTTCAACTTCTGAGAATTTCTTAAACAAGGTAAATCCTAAATATGCAGTAATAAGCTGTGGAAAGAATAATGATTATGGCCACCCCCATAAAGAAACTATGGAACGATTGCAGTCTAAAAATATTTCAGTTTACCGTACTGATGAAAGTGGAACAATAGTATGTACTAGTGATGGCAATAATATAACATTTAGTTGTAAACCAGGTGATTATAAATATGGAAGTGAAGGAAAGGCTGCCAATAGTACAAACAGTTTAACACAAATTCAATCCCAGCAGCAGAATTCAAGTAGCAGTACAACAAATGCTAGTGAGAATGCAGTATCACAGCAACAATCATCTGCACAATCATCAAGTAATCAAAGTGAAACTGTGTATATAACTAAGACAGGACATAAATACCATAGGGCAGGATGTAAATATTTAGCTAGAAGTCAGATACCCATATCGTTAGGTCAAGCAGAGTCAGAAGGGTATACTCCTTGTAGCAAATGTAATCCACCTCAATAAAAAGTAAGCTCCGGAAATCCGGAGCTTTTTCAATTCTTACATTAATATATAGGTTATTTTTTTATATTGAGTTTATTTATAATCTTTAGTTCAAATAATTTCTTTCTTAATTTTATATAAAGATCTCGTCCTAATTTTGCACCTAGCTCCCACTCTCTATATGTATAAGGGTTAATTCCTAGAATATTTTCTACATCATTATATGTCCAATTATTTTGCAATCTAAGATTTTCAAAGAAATTTTTGTATTTAGGGCTTGTTATGAATAAGTAATAATTATCCATTAGCTTTTTAACATCAATTTTTAGAATATTAGCCATTTTGATTAAAGATGGATATCTTGGATAGAATATGTCATGTTCATAATAATAGAATTGGCAGGGGTCTATTCCCATTAAAGTACCTAGTTCTTTTTGAGTGAAATTCTTAAGCAGTCTATATTTTTTAATTTTAGATCCAATGCTTGATGTAAAAGTAGTGTCTTTTAGTTCAACAATAGTTCCAAATGTCGCATTTTTAATCTTGGTGCAACCGGTTCCGGGAAATCCACCACATTATATTCTCTGTTAAATAATGTAAACAGATGTGAAAAAAATATAGTTAGCATAGAAGATCCTGTGGAATATACATTAGAAGGTATAAATCAAGTAAATGTAAACACCAAGATAGGGTTTAATTTTGCAGAAGGATTGAGAAGTATACTCAGGCAGGATCCAGATGTAATAATGGTAGGTGAAATAAGAGATGAGGAAACAGCTCATATAGCAATAAGGGCAGCAGTAACGGGGCACTTGGTTTTGAGTACACTGCATACTAATAATCCTCTTGAATCTGTCATAAGGCTTCAAGATATGGGAGTACCAGAATATTTTATAGAAGATGCTCTGGTAGGTGTAATATGCCAGAGACTAGTTAGAAAAATATGTACTCATTGTAAAAGCAGGTATGTACCTTCACTTCAAGAGATTAAAGAACTAAATTTATCTTCTAATTGTTATTTATATAGAGGAAAAGGGTGTTCTAAATGCAGTCATACAGGATATAAGGGAAGAACAGTAGTATACCAGATAGTTAGCAGGGAAGATATTAAAAGACAGTATATAAAAAATAATAAAATTAATTTTAAAGATGGTATAAAAGAATCAAATACGATTTCCTTGAGACAAAAATGTATAGAGCTTATTAAATCAGGAATTACAACTTATGAAGAATTATTAAGGTTAAATTTATCTGATGACTACCCACACTAATACTCCCACTTTTTTCAATTTGGAGTAAAGAGCGGCTACGTGCCTGGATAACGATTTTTCCTAAAGAATAACGCCTTCTAACTGATGAAGCACTAAGAAGCCTGTTAATAAGCATCAGATGGAGTTAAAACTCCATGTGATGCCAAGAACTCTGTTTATTTGATTGCAATATTAAGGTTAGGTGATGGAATATAATAAAATACTGGGCAATTGATACAAAAGGTAAAAAAATTAAAGGTAAATGTGAAGATTCTGCATTTACAAGATTAAGACATACTTTAAGGAAAAAGGAATATTTTGTATATCAGACTATTTCTTTAGATAGTTATAAAAAAATATTTTTAAAAAATCCAGGACCAATGGATATAAGCATACTATGTAGTCAATTGAGTGTTATGCTGGGGGCTGGAATAAGCATATCAAGAGTACTTGATAATTTGGAAACTCAGTGTAATAAAAGTTCCTTAAGATTAGCATTAAAATCTATAAAGGAAGATGTAATCAAAGGTCAAAGTATACACAGTAGTATGGCAAAGTTAAAAAAAATATTTCCTACTTTTATGATTGAAATGATAAGAGTGGGCGAGACTAGTGGAAAGCTAGGTGAAGTATTAGCGAAATTATCTGAATATTATGAAAAGGAAAACAATATAATTTCCACTATAAAAGCTTCTCTTATATATCCAGCAGTAACTTTGATAACTTCTATATTCATTGTAATGTTTTTGATGATTAAAATAATACCACAATTTACAGATATTATACAGTCAAATGGGGGTGAAATACCAACTTTGACCAGAGTGGTAATGTACGTATGCCAATTTTTAAAGTTTTACTATTTGCAAGGAACTATAATTATAAGTTTAATTCTATTGTTCAGCTATAAATTTAGTAAAAGCAGCAGGGGAAGAAAAATTAGAGAGAGTATAAAGTTTAGAATACCTTATTTTAACAAGATGTATAATAAAATGTTTATTTTTAAAATATGTTCAGCTATGACTGTACTTAGTGAATCAGGAGTTAACATATTGAAGGCTTTAAAAATAATTAGGAATTTGATTGGAAGTGAAATTATGGCTGAAAGATTAGAAAACTCAATAAAATACATAGAACAAGGAGAAGGTATGAGCGATGCCTTAAATAAGGCAAAAATAAATGATAAATTATTCATATCCCTTGTTGCTACAGGGGAGGAAACGGGACAGATTGATTTAATGTTTGCTAAATTAGAAAAACTGTTTGGCAGTGAACTGGATAGATATTTTGAAAAAGCAACTAAAGTTATAGAGCCAATGATAATAATCATTCTCTCCCTATTTGTTGGAATATTTATTATATCTGCACTTATGCCTATTTTTACTATAATGGATTCTACCCTATAAATTAAAAAGAAAGCTGGGTTATAAATTATGAAGGTACATAAAAAGAAAAAAGGATTTACTCTTATAGAACTTATGCTCGTAGTTGCTATAATATTAGTTCTTCTAGGATTTTTGGTTCCTAAATTTTCTGGATATCAAAGCAAGGTAAGAACTGCTAAAGCCATAAATACGGCTAAACAGCTAGAAACAGCTGCTATGGCTAGCTATGGAAATAGTGATGGAAAATTTGATACAGATGATGTGCAGGAATGTTTATCAAAGCTTACTTCTGCAGAAAACCCGCAAGTTTCAGCTGGGGACAGTGATCAATTTATAACTATAAGCTATAAAAGTGATGATAAAGATTATACTTTAGAAATAAATGCACAAGAAAGTTCCTATAAAGTTAAAAGTGAAGATAAGCAGATATTTCCTAAATGATAAAATTCATAATTTAATATTTAATTGTAAAAATTGTTGAATGAGGAGAATAATTTTATGGCTGATAAAATTAAAAAAAGGGGATTTACTGTTATAGAACTTCTCTTAGTACTCAGCATATTTTCAATACTTTTAAGTTTTAGTCTGGTTAACTTAGGTACTTTTAGTAATCTTAAGAATAAGATAGATGTGGATCTTACTAATAACAATATTTTAGATTTTATAAATAAATCTAAAACCTACTGTAGGGACGAGAAAGAAGAGGGAGGATACATTTATTTTGATACAAAAAACAATGAAATAACTTTTAATGTAGAATTGGGCGAAATATTTAAGTTAAAGTTACCAGAAGGATTTGTATTAAACCGTGTAAGGGAGGATAACAGAATAAAAATAGATAACATGGGAATTACAGAGGATGCCTGCAGTATAAAATTTAAAGACAGGAAGGGAGAAATGCATTGCATTACTATGTGCGTGGGAACAGCTTACGTAGATATAAAGTATTAATTTGTGAACTAAAAAACTTTGTGGTAAAGATATTACCTAATAGGCAAAAGATACTCGTCAAAAGAGGATTCACACTAATTGAAGTGTTGTGCAGCATAACTATTTTCTCGGTATTATTTATGACTGCACTGTTTATTCAGGTAGATGCACTTAAAGTAAAAACATATAACGAAGAAATGAATAATTGCACTTTAGTTATGGAATATGTGAAAAATAGTATTATGTATAACTGCAGCTATGATAGTTTATTGAATTTAAGAACGAAGGAAAAAACATATATAAACTGCAGCAATTTAAAGGTTCAACATAGTAGGAACATAAATGTAACTACTATGTTTTCAGATGAAAAACCCTTAAAAGAACCTTACATAATTTTAAAGGTAACGGGTGAAAAAGTGCTAAGGGTAAATTTACAGCTCCATGCTAAAATGTATGGAAATATAAAGGTTGAGGAATGTGATTTTTATAAAGGAAATTATAAAAAATAGATTAGATGTAAAAAAAGGATTTACAATTATAGAAATGCTTATGGTTATAGCGTTGATAACGGCAATAACTACCACACAAATAATTGTTATATCAAAATATATGAGGCTACACAGAGAAGAAATAAATTATAGTAGAGAAAATTTTTATGTAAATGAAGCTTTTATAATAATTGAATATCAGATAAAAGCTGCAAAATACATAGATATAAAAAGCAATATGATAATTTTAAGGAGATATGATGATAAAGGGTATGATTATATAAAAAAGGACAGAAAATCTAGTATCATAATTTCTTATGGTAGTCCTGATTCTTCTAATGTAAATAATGTGTTAAAAAATGTTAAAAACTTTTATGTGGAAAGGCAGGGAAAAGTGTTCTACATATCTATAAATACAAAGAAAGGTAATTTGTATAGAAGATGTTTTGCGATGGAAAGAGAAAAGTTAAAAAAGGATTTATATTGATATATGTGCTTTTTATAGGGTGTATGTGTATTTTAATTTCTCTTGGATGTTACAGCATGGAAATGCACATTAGATCAAATAATTTAAATAGCCATAAAAAGTCTATTCAGGTGGATGTAACTGAAAAATACAGAGAATACCTTTTTACGGAGCTAAATGAGTATATAAGTAAAAGTTCATTTTGTGATGACAATGGAATAAAGAAATATATATCTTCTTTAGATAATTTTAAAATATATTTTGAAGAATGTTATATCTTCTATGACAAGAATACGGATTGCTTTAAAGTGGAGTATATTTTTAATGGTGAATTTTATAAAGAAGAAACTTATGAGTATGAAGTTAAAAATAGAGATATACTGTATAGTTGCATAGATTATTCTTTTAAGAAAGGTGGTTTAGAAAAGTGAATGAAAAAGCTATTTTAGAAATTAATAATAAAAATATAACATATAAAAAAATGGCCCAAAAACATTCTATATTCAATTTATTGAAGAAAAATAAAATAGATGAGAATGTTATTACTGTAAGTAAAATTGAGAACATAAAAATTGATCTGAAAAATAAGAAATTGTTTATATTAGTACATGGAGAAGAGATATATGTAACTGTTATGAAATTACCTAAATTGAAAAGTAAACTTCTCTACAAAGTCATAAGGGATGAATTAAAAAATAAATTTAAAAATCTAGATAATATAATGTTTTCATATGAAATAGTTAAATCTAGTAAATACAATTTAGAAGTAATGGTTTCTTGTATGAATTGGCATAACATGGATATAGCAAAAGTGTGTAGTGACAGTGGTGCTGATATTAAACAAATAGTACCAATTCAGTTTTATATGTGGTCAAAGCACAAAAACAGAATAAAAGATGAAAATTATATATTTATTTTAAATATGAATGATATTACATATTTCATGGCTTGCTATAGAGATAAGATTATATTGAATAATGTATATAAAGATATACTTAAAGATGATTTTTTAGAAATTTTAGAACAATTTAGATTTAAATTAAATATTTTAATGCCCAATTTTAACTTTGTCACTATAATCTTTGTGAATTTTATTTACAAAGATATAATGGAAAGTCTTTCTAGAAGTTATAAATGTAGAGACTTAGGGGATTTAAGATAGTTTACCTGAGTTATTGTTATAGAGTGTTATGAAATTAAAATAATGAAATTAAGAGGTAGTTTGGTACATGAAAAACTTATATTTTTTACCACAGTGGTGTATAGAAAAAGGAAAAACTAAAAAGAATAAAAGTCTTAAGTTACTTATTTTGATTATTTTAATAGTAAACATAATATTTTTAGATATACTTATCATAAATAGAAATCAATTAAATGATGTAGAAACTAGGTTGAAAGAACATAGTTCTGTAAAAAAGTTATCACATGATAAAAGCAGTACTTTTGAAAATTATTTAGATTTTTATAATTACATATATTTAGGAAGAAACTTTAAAAATGTAAATGTAGAAAATAAAAGTCTAGATTTAGATATTGAAGGAGATGAGAAAGAGTGTTTTTCAGTAATTAAGGATGCAGAAAAGTCAAATAAGTTTATAATTAAAAGTTTTAAGCTAATGGGAAATGACGGGGGAGGAAATAAACTTTGGAAAGTAAATCTAAAATTAAAATAAAAATGTTTTATAAGACTATAAGTTATTCAACTTTCACACATACCAAACTGTGAATTTAATTAAGGTGGAATATTAATAATGAATATGGTAAATAATATATATAGAATTATTATAATATTTTTAGTGTGCAGTTGTACTGTATTTTTAATAGAAAATTATAATGTGCTCAAAAGCATACAGAGTGAAAATGCTAAGCTTCAATTTGTAGAAAAAAACTTAAAAAATCAAATAAAAGATAAAGAACAAGTGAGTTGTACTGATATTTTGAGAAAACTAAAGTGTATAGAAGGTGTGCAGATAACTAATGTGGCAAGCAATAATGATGGAAAGCTAATCGTACAGTTTGAAGTAATAGGGAATCAAGCTGAAATCAAAAGTATTCTAGGAAAAGTTAAAAAAATTAAATATTTTAGTAACATAGATAATATTAAAATTGAACAGGATAAGTTTCAAGGGGTAAAAACAAAAGCAGATGTAAATTTTATCCGAAACTATTAATTCTTCATTCTTAACTATTAACTAAAAAATTACGTCGTAATTTTTTTATATTAAGTCAAAGCTTCATATTATGGATCGAAGCAAGCACACATTAATATTTGCAAATAATCACAAGTTTTGATAAAATAACATTGTTCACTATGATGATAGAATGATATTATTTTAAATTTTATTTATTAAAATAAGAATTTTATCATTTAAATTATTAGCTAAATTTGATTTCAAATTTAGCAGGGAGTAATCTGCCATAAATTAAAGTAATTATAAAGATATTATGCCCTGCTAAAATTTAGGGGGGTAATTTAAATGTTTAAAAAAAGAATTGAAAGATTGAGAGAGGCCATGGACAGCCAACGGTTAGATGCTGTTTTGTTGGTTGGAGATCCTAATAGAAATTATTTAAGTGGATTTACAGGAGATGAAAGTTTTTCACTTATAACTTTAGATAAAGCATTTTTTATAACTGATTCAAGATTTACTGAACAGGCTAAACAGCAAGTTAAGGATTATGAAGTTTTAGAATATGGTAAAAGCGGTTCTTTTGTAAAATTTTTATCGGACTTGATAGGCAAATTTAAAGTACATAGGCTTGGATTTGAGGAAAATATAGTTTCTTACAGCCAGTATGAACTTTACCATAGTAATTTAGATTGTGAACTTGTACCAATGAATGGAATTGTGGAAAAAATAAGAATTGTGAAAGATATGGAAGAAATAAATTCAATAAAAAATGCTGCAAAGATTGCGGATAAAGCTTTCGAGCACATGGTGAAATTCATAAAACCTGGTATGACAGAGAGAGAAGTTGGTTTAGAACTGGAATTTTACATGAAAAAGTTAGGAGCTAAGGATTTATCTTTTCCATCTATAGTTGCGTCTGGAGAGAGATCAAGTCTACCACATGGTCAGGCTACAGCAAAAGTTATAAAAAAAGGAGAATTCTTAACTTTGGATTTTGGTTGCATTTATGAAGAATATTGTTCTGATATGACAAGAACAGTTGTAATAGGTGAACCATCACAGAAAATGCTAGAGATATACAATATAGTATTGGAAGCTGAAGAACTTGCTTTAAAGGAATATAAACCAGAAATGCCAGCATCAAAATTAGATGCAGTTGCTAGAGATTATATAACTAGTAAAGGATATGGTCAGTACTTTGGACATAGTTTGGGTCATGGAGTAGGAAGAGAAATTCATGAGGCTCCTGTAATTGGATATAGAAATAATTCTAAATTAAAATCAGGAATGGTAGTAAGTGATGAGCCAGGTATATACATACCTGATTTTGGTGGAGTAAGAATAGAGGATTTGGTAATGGTAACTGCAAATGGAGGAGAAACTTTATCCAAATCACCTAAGAATTTAATATGCATAAATTAAGTTGTTAGTATTACTTTATTTATATAACATATTTATATAGCATATTATGTTGTATAATATTAAATATATAAAAGAAAGTTCTATGAAAAATTAGATAAAAATCAAAACTAGGTCGAATAAGAATAAGAAAGGGGTTAAAACCGTTAATCCAACACTGCTTTTAGAAGTGTTGAAATATAGGGTTAGTTATATCCGAATTTACGTCCCTGGAGTGTGTGACCAAGCGAAAGTAGCTTATAGTGAAATCGGGCACTATGAATGGGAAAGTAAGCTTAAAATCTTAGACAAATTTAATTAAGAGAAGAGTTTACATAACGGTATGTATATAATGATATCAGCAGGAGATTTAAGAAAGGGAACTACTTTTGAACAAGATGGACAAGTGTACACAGTACTGGATTTCCTTCATGTAAAACCAGGAAAAGGGGCAGCATTTGTAAGGACAAAACTTAGAAATGTTATAACAGGATCAGTTACTGATACTACTTTTAATCCAACTGCAAAATTGCAGGAGGCAGTTATAGAAAGAAAAGAAATGCAGTATTTATATTCAGATGGAGAATTGTATTATTTTATGGATCAGGAAACATTTGAGCAAATTCCATTAGAATATGAAAAGGTAGAGGATGCAATAAAGTTTTTAAAGGAAAATATGTTTGCTATAATTAAATTTTATAAGGGTGAAGCATTTTCTGTTGAAGCTCCAAATTTTGTTGAACTTCAAATAACTCATACTGAACCAGGAGTTAAGGGAAATACTGCTACTAATGTATTAAAACCAGCTACGCTTGAGACAGGAGCTGTTGTTCAAGTCCCTATATTTGTAAATGAGGGAGAAACTATAAGAATTGACACTAGAACTGGAGAATATATGGAAAGAGTTTAGCCAATACTAATGGTAAAATAACTTTAAGGATGTGGTATTGTGAATTCTATTATATCTAAAGTATCCTATCTAAATGGTCTAGTAGATGGACTAAAAATTGATAAAAGTACTAATGAAGGAAAAATGCTAATAGAAATTGTTAATGTACTTAAAAGCATGGCAGAAGAAATTGATGATATGTCCAGAGCTCAAAAAGATATGGAAGATTATGTGGATGCCATGGATGAAGATTTAGCGGATTTACAAGACAACTTATATGATGATGATTATGAAATCTGTAAGTGTAAGGATGAAGGAGAAAACTTTACTGAAATACAGTGTCCAAATTGCAATGATGCCGTATATGTAGATAAGGATATATTAGAACAACGAGAAGAATTAACGTGTCCAAATTGCCATAGTAGTATTCCTATTAAGGATGAACTTAAGAAAAGTAAATAAGCAGTTTTAAATCCTATTGAAGTTTATAACTTCGATAGGATTTTTTTATTTTATTTCTATTTATGTGGAATAATTTTTACATAATCAAAATAGGAATTAATATAAAGAAATAAAGGAGATGAGAGAGATAGATACTAAAGAAATTTTAAACATTATACCTGAAAATTTAAAAATTGCCATAGGTGATTTAATAGAATCCCCTAATTTACAAGAGATAAGGATAAGGGCGGATAGGCCTTTGATACTTCAGTTAGGTGAAAGGGAAATTGTATGTAAATATATTCCTAAATTAGAAGATATAAAGACAATAATTAAAAGGATGAGTAATTATTCTATATATGCTTTTGAAGAAGAAATTAAGCAGGGATATATAACTATTAAAGGTGGACATAGAGTAGGAATATGCGGAAGATGTGTTATGGAGAAAGATGAAGTTAAAACCATAAAGGATATCGCATCTTTTAATATCAGAATATGTAGGGAAATAGTTAATTGTTCGGATTCAATAATCAAATTCATTTCAAAAGGAAATGAAATAATAAACACCATAATAATTTCACCTCCTAAATGTGGAAAAACTACTTTAGTAAGAGATATTGTAAGAAATATTTCACAGGGTGTTAAAAACATAGGACTTACGGGAAAGAAAGTATCTGTTATAGACGAAAGAAGTGAAATAGGAGCTTGTTTTAATGGAGTTCCCCAGTTAAATGTTGGCATCAGAACAGACATATTAGATGGGTGTCCCAAAAGCCAGGGAATAATAATGGCAATAAGGAGCATGTCTCCAGAAGTTATAGTCTGTGATGAAATAGGAACTTACAAGGATATGGATAGTATTGTGACTGCTTTAAATTCAGGGATAAGTCTAATTATAACTATTCACGGCTATGGAATAGAGGATTTATATAACAGGCCTGTTTTTAAAGAAATAGTTGAAAATAAGGTATTTAACAGGGCTATAGTACTTAGCAATAGAAAAGGTGCAGGAACAGTGGAATATATATATGATTTCCCTAAAAATTCAGTAATATGGAGGGGATAAAATGTTAAAGCTTTTAGGATGTATTATGGTAATATGTGCTTCCACTGGAATTGGATTTATATGGGGAGAAAATTTGAAAGGCAGAGTTAGACAACTGAAGGAAGCACAAAGATGTATCAACCAACTTCAAAACGAAATAATATACACACACACACCATTACCAGAAGCTATTTTAAATACAGCATCTAAAAGTGTAAATCCTATTAAAGATGTGCTTGAAGAAATATCTCATATTTTAGAAGAAAATTCTGTTGACAGTGTATATGAAGCTTTTAATATGACATTTAAAAAGAAGAAAGATGTTCTAAATTTGAAAAATGAAGATATAGGGGCACTGATAGATTTATCTAAAACACTTGGGGAATCAGATATAGAAGGACAGAAAAGAATGTTTTCACTTGCCCTAGAAAATATAAAAAATCAAATTGAAATTTCAGAAATTTCAATGAATAAAAACTTGAAAATGTACAGATGTCTTGGATTTTCTTTAGGTGCAGTGGTGGTGATAATTTTAGTCTAAACTGCAGGTACACATTAATTAAATTTCTTATAAGAAATGAAAGGGAGAGATAATTAAATGATGGACATAAGCTTAATTTTTAAAATAGCAGGAGTGGGTATGATTGTCATACTCATAAACAAAGTTTTAGAAGCCAGTGGGAAAGGTGATTATGCAGTGGTGACCAATTTAGCAGGAATTTTAATTGTCCTCATGATGGTAATTAATTTAGTAAATAAATTATTTACCACAGTCAGAACTATGTTTCAACTTTAGGAGAAAGTTATGGAGATAATTAAGGTAGTAGCGTTTGCTTTTATAGCACTGTTTTTAGTACTTCTATTTAAAGGAAAAAGAGATGACATAGCAGTTTATATAAGTATAGCTGCAGGAATAATTATATTCCTATTTATGATAGCAAAGATAACGGCAGTACTTCAGTTTATTCAGCAATTAGCTGCTAAGGCAAATATAGATTTTATTTATTTAACCACTGTATTTAAAATAATTGCTATTGCATATTTAGCTTCTTTTTGCAGTGAAATATGTAAAGATGCTGGACAAGGAAATTTAGGAGCAAAGGTTGAATTTGCAGGTAAAATATTAATTTTAGTACTTGCAATTCCTATACTTATGGCTGTTCTTCAGTCAATTTTAAAGATTATGTAGGTGTTAATATGAAAAAGATTATATTGGGTTTAGTTATAGTTTTATTAATAGGCTTTAATGTACAAGCTTTTGACACCAGCAGCGGAGAAACAAATGTGCAGAATCAAATTAAAATAGAAAATAGTAATGACAGTAGTGTACAGGATGACAAATATAATAAAACTCAAAATGAACAAAGCGAATCTGAAAAAGAGCAGATAGAAAAATTTTATGATTATATATCTAATATGAAGACAAAAAATGAAGTTCTTAAGGACATAGATGTAAGAGATTATGTGAAAGGTTTTCTGAAAACTGGGTCAGGAAATACATCTTTAAAGAAAATTATACGTGCACTTGCAATGTATGGGGTGAGAGAGGTAGCGGCTTCATTAAAACTTTTAGTACTTTTGATAGTAATTTCACTTATATGTGCATTACTTACTAATTTGCAGAGAGCTTTTAATGGAGAACAGTTATCTAATATAGCCTATTTTGCATGTTACTCACTAATAATAATAATAATGGCCAGAAGTTTTTATATAAGTGTGGATATTGCTAGATCTACTATAAAAGAAATGACTGATTTTATGGTTGCTTTAATACCTATACTTATAACTTTGGTGGCTGCAGTTGGAGGATTTGTAGAAGCATCAATTATGGATCCTATTGTAATAGGTGCTATAACTATAAGTGCCAATTTATTTATGGATGTAATAATTCCTATAATATCCATGTCTTTTGTACTTCAGTTTGTAAATAACTTATCTTCTGAATATAAAATAGACAAACTTACCAAACTATTAAATCAGATAGCACTTTGGGCACAGGGAATTATAATGACTGTATTTATAGGAATTATAACTGTAAGAGGGATAACTTCTAAGACTATTGATGAAGTTACAGCAAAAACTGCTAAATTTGCAGTGGACAATTTTGTGCCTATAGTTGGGAAAAGTCTTTCAGATGCTGTATCTACTGTAGCAGGATATTCTATTTTACTAAAAAATTCGTTAAGCAGCTTGGGACTTGTAATTATTGTAGCAATATTGCTGTTTCCAGTAATAAAACTTTTGATTATTGTAGTAGCATATAAGCTTACTGCAGCTCTAATAGAACCTATAAGTGATGGAAGGCTTGTAAACTGTATAAACTCTGCAGGAAGCTCCATTGTACTTATAATGGCATGCCTCATATGTGTATCTGTTATGTTTTTCATAATGATATGTATAATAGCTGCAGCAGGAAAAATTACAATGTGAAAGAGAGGAATACAATATGATTCAATCTTTAAAGGAGTGGCTGATAAACATATGTACTGCACTATTTTTTATTACAGCTATAGAAATGATATTGCCGGATAATAGCATGAAGAAATATTGCAAATTTGTATTGGGACTTATTTTGATTACAGTATTCATTAATCCAGTAGTAAAAATATTCAATAAAGATTTTGATATAAATCGGTATACTGAAAATGCTATAGAGAGTTTTGAAAAGGGATTTAATAGTAAAAGTCAATTAAACCAATTTAATGATTACAAGAAAAAAAACATGAAAGATACTATTGAAACTTTTAAAATGAATCTTGAAACTAAGTGTGAAGAAAGTCTTAAAGAAAAATATCCAGATGAAAGTTATAAAGTAAAAATAGATGCAAATTATGATGAACAAAATAATAGTGTATGCATAAAAAATGTAAATGTTCAAGTTAAAGATGGAAGTGTGGAAAAAATAAAAAAGGTTGATATAAATACCAAAAGTGCTTCTGTCAGCAATTTGGATTCTGGAGATGACGATAAAAATGTAAAATTAAAAACTTATTTAAGCCAGGAATTAAATGTATCTAAAAACATTATACATGTAAATTCTTAGTTGGAGGAGTTAGTATTATGAATTTAAAAAAGTGGTTAAAGGAGCTTTTTAATAATAAGAAGGTATCTAATGACAAAAAAAATATTTTTAATTTGGCTGTATTATTTTTGCTAGGAGTACTTATAATTGTTACAATAAGTTTTTTTAAAAACTACAATAATGAAAGCAGTGTAAATACTTCTAAAAATTTAAATGATGACAGTAGTAAGAGTAATAATCAGCAGAGTTCTGCAGCTTCCAAACAAAGTAAGACTGAGGATTATGAAAAGTCAATGCAGGATAATTTGAAAAATACTCTAGAAAAAATGGATGGGGTAGGCAAAGTGGAAGTAATGATAAACTTTGAAAGTGGGGAAGAGAGTGTACCGGCAGTGAACATAACTGATTCAACGAATAATACAGAAGAAAAGGATACTGAAGGTGGTACAAGAAACACTACCCAAAAGAACAATGGGAGTACGGTGGTTGTTACAAATGACGGCAGCAAATCACAACCGCTTATAGTTAAGACATATAATCCTAAAGTTTCAGGTGTGTGTGTTGTAGCTGAAGGAGCTGAAAACAAAATAACTCAACTCAGAATATCAAAAGCTATAACAGATTTGTTTGGCATATCGGAAGATAAGGTAAATGTATATCCTATGAAAAAGTAGTATATAAGTATATTTTTTAGCATATAATTCTTTAGAAGATAAATGGGGGGAGTTAAAATGAATAAAAAACAAGCTGTAATTATTGTGACTCTTTTAGCTTTAATTGTTTGTGTGGGAGTAGTTGCTACAAAGTTAAACAGTCCTATAAATTATGTAAATGGTGTTGACAATGGAAGCGGTAAGAGTGCAGTATCTTTTAATAGCAGCGATAATAAGAGTTCACAGGATAAGAGTACTCAAGCAAAAAGTACTCAGTCTAAAAGTGAGCAGTCGCAATTCTTTGAGGAGACACGGCTTACAAGGGATCAAAAAAATGCAGAAACTCTTCAAACTTTGAAAAGTCTTATAGATGACAAAAATGTTTCTAACCAAAATCGTTCTGATGCGGAAAAAAAATATACTGCATTGGCTATGAATACTAATTATGAATTGAAAATAGAAAATACTCTAAAAAGTAAGGGATATAAAGATGTTATATGTTCTATAGAAAACAACAAGGCAAGGGTAATAGTTAAAGGTAAGAATAAATTGGAAGATAAGGATACAAGACAGATAAAAGATGTAGTTATGAGTATTTCAAACATTCAGGAAGTTGAAATCGAGGTAAAACAAGGTTAAAACAAAGTGAAGCAATTACATAAATAAATTAATTGTAAAAAAAATATCCATTTGATATAATGTATGTAATGTGAGTCTTTCGATGATGTAAAAATCTAGGAGGTGAAACAATGGAGGAAAATACAAATAACGAAATTGATATGGGTATTGTAAAAATATCTGATGAGGTTGTAGGTGTAATTGCAGGTCTTGCTACTACTGAAATAAAAGGTATAGTTGGGATGAGTGCCAGTCTTGTAGGTGGAATTACTCAAATACTTACAGGAAAGAAAAACTTATCTAAAGGTGTTAAAGTGAGTGTAGGAGAAAATAGTGCAGCAATAGATTTATATGTAGTAGTAGAATACGGAGTAAGAATTCCTGATGTAGCACTTAAAGTTCAGGAAAATGTAAAGAGAGCAGTTCAATCTATGACAGGATTAGATGTTTCAGCTATAAACATACATGTGCAAAATGTTATGATTCCTAAAACAGAAGAGAGCAATGATAATATAGAAGAAGAGCAATAGTGTGCACCCTCTGGATTCAGAGGGTGTTTCTATTTACAGATATATTTGTATACTTGAACTAGTGTACTAGTTTAAGTATAATTATATCTGAAATGACAATAATTATTTTTAGAAGAGTATATATCCAAGTAGGAGGAAAATATGAATAGAAAAAAATCCAGAGAGTTGATAATGAAATTATTATTTGAAATGAGTATAAATAGAGAAGATTTCAAGAGTGTTTTAGCAGACTTAGAAGATAATTTAGAAAAAAAAAATGAGAGCAAAGAAACTGATGGTGCCGAGGAAGTTTACAGTGAAAATGTTGATAAACTAAAAAATGTTGATATGGAATATGTAAAAAGGGTTGTAAAGGGAATAGAAGAGAATAAGGATAGTTTAGATAAGGACATTGAAAAATATCTTAGAAATTGGACGTTAAACAGACTGCCCAAAGTTGATGCTGCAATACTAAGAATTTGCACATATGAATTTTTATATGAACAGGATATTCCTGAAAAGGTATCTATAAATGAGGCTATAGAACTTGCTAAAAAGTATTCTTCCGAAAAGTCTGCACCATTTATAAATGGTGTGCTTGGAAATATGATAAAAGACAAAAGCATAAGTAAACAGTAATTACAAATTAAACGCAAGGGGTTAAATAATATGTATATTAAAACATTAACTGTGTCTGATATTAACAATTATATAAAAAAGACTTTAGATAATGATTTTATACTTGCTAATTGTTCTATTAAAGGAGAAGTATCTAATTTGAAATTACATACAAGCGGACATATATATTTTTCCCTAAAAGATAAATTTAGTAAGATAAACTGCATTATGTTTAGAGGAGACGCCGGTAATTTAAATTTTATACCTGAGGATGGTATGAAAGTAATAGTTAAAGGAAGGGTGTCTCTATATGAAAAGGAAGGGTTATATCAGCTTTATTGTAATGAAATGAAACCAGATGGTATGGGAGAGTTGTATTTAGCCTTTGAAAAGTTGAAGGTAAAATTAGAACAAAAGGGATTGTTTGATGAATCACATAAAAGAAAAATACCTACTTATGCCAGAAAAATAGGTGTAATTACTTCTTCTACAGGAGCTGCGGTTAAGGACATAATAAATGTAACTAAAAGAAGAAACAAAAAGGTAGAACTTTTGATTTATCCATCATTAGTTCAGGGGGCAAATGCTAGCAGCGATGTGATAAAAGGAATTGAAACGTTAAATTCTATAGAAGATGTAGAACTTATAATTATAGCAAGAGGAGGAGGGTCCATAGAAGAACTTTGGTGTTTTAATGATGAAAAATTAGCAGAGGCAATTTATAACTCAAAGAAGCCCATAATAACAGGAGTTGGACATGAGATTGACTATACTATAGTGGATTTTGTATCTGACAGAAGAGCACCCACACCTTCTGCGGCAGCAGAGATTGCAGTTTTTAACCTGGAAGAAACCTTACAAAAACTTAATAATTATAAAAATAGACTTTACACTGGTGCTAAGGATAAAATAAAAGATGAAAAGAATAGACTTAATTTTTTGAAAAAGACTTTAGTTTTAAACAGTCCTCTTGTATACATAGCAAATCAGTACAATAATGTGGATAAACTCAAAGAACTCTTAAATTTTAAACTAAATGTTAAAATCAATGAGAAAAAAGAGAAATTAGCAAAGATAAATGCACTGCTTTCTGCTCATAATCCATTAAATATTTTAAATAGGGGATACTCTATAATAGAAGATGATGAAAATAATGTAATAAACTCCATTGAAGAACTCAATAAAAAAGATAAAATTAAAGTAACTATGAAAGATGGAACTTCTAAATTTAAGCTAATTCATTATTAGAAAAGAGGTACTCGTATGCCCAGGAAAACGGAAAGTTATGAAAGTATAATGGAAAAATTAGAAAGTATAGTAGATTCTATGGATAATAGAGAATTATCGTTACAAGACAGTATGAAGAGTTACGAAGAAGGAGTAAAATTGTGTAATAAATTATATAAGATATTAAATGACGCAGAAGGAAAAATAAAAATTCTTACTGAAGAAGGAGAAGAAGATTTTAATATTAAACCTCGAGAATAATATGCTGAATTAATAAGGCTATTTACATAGAATGGAGAATGTATTATGGAAATTAAAGGTGCAATTGAAACATTAAGAGAGGAATTGAACAAATACCTCCATGACTATATGGAGGAAAAAGGATCTTATAATAAAAGAGTATATGAAGCTATGCAGTATAGCTTAGATGCAGGAGGAAAGAGAATAAGACCTCTGCTATTTCTTTTGACCTATAAGCTTTATAAAGCAGATTGCAGGGAGGTTATGGATATAGCAGCAGCTATAGAAATGATACACACTTATTCCTTAATTCATGATGATTTACCTGCTATGGACAACGATGATTTAAGAAGGGGTAAACCTACAAATCATAAGGTATTTGGAGAAGCTATTGCTGTACTTGCGGGAGATGGACTTTTAAATGAAGCAATGAGTTTGATGTTTAGACACTGTATTGGGAAAAACGATAACGCTATAAGAGCTTGTAGTATTATCTCTGAAAGTGCGGGAGTTGATGGAATGGTTGGTGGCCAGACAGTGGATATTTTAAGTGAAAACACTAAGATACCTATAGATCAGCTCTATTACATGCACAGTAAAAAAACAGGAGCACTCATAAAAGGATCTATAATATCTGCAGCAGTATATTCGGGAGCAAGTAAAGATGAAATAGATAAATTGAGCTATTATGGAGAAAAGTTAGGATTGGCATTTCAAATAAAGGATGATATATTGGATTTAACAGGAGATACTGCTCTTTTAGGTAAAAAGGTAAAAAGTGATCTAAATAATAACAAAACTACATTTATAAGTACTTATGGAATAAATAAATGCAAAGAAATGTGTAATTCAATTACAAGTGAATGCATAGGAGTACTGAATGGGATAAGTGGAGATACTTCTTATCTAAAAGATTTAACATCATTTTTATTAAATAGAGAAAAGTGAAGTTTAAGCTATGCTAAAAATTTTAAAACTACTTTGTTAAAAGGATAGATAAGGATGAGTAATTTATTAGATAATTATAAAGATATAAATGACGTAAAGAAGATGTCTTTAAATGAGAAAAAAAAGTTAGCTAGAGAAATTAGAAAATTTTTAATAGATAAAGTATCCAAGACAGGAGGTCATTTGGCGTCTAACTTGGGGATTGTGGAGCTCACTTTGAGTTTATTTAGTGTATTTGATCTAAATTATGATAAACTTATATGGGATGTGGGACATCAGGCTTATGTGCATAAGATTCTTACGGGAAGAAAGGATAAATTTGATACTTTAAGACAATTTGGAGGATTAAGTGGATTTCCTAAAAGGTGCGAAAGTATATATGATTTTTTC